>NZ_AKJB01000052.1:0-75541 GCF_000282555.1 Pseudomonas sp. GM102
TCGCGGGCATTCACCGAGCCTTCCAGGGTCAGCACGGCAAATACGTCCTGTTCGATCTGATCACTGAACTTGCGCAGTTCTTCCAGGCTCATTTCCGCCAGATCCTTGCCGGTGTCCACGCCATACTTCACCGCGTGGCCAACGATCTCGTGGCAGTCACGGAACGGCAGGCCACGGCGCACCAGGTAGTCCGCCAGATCGGTCGCGGTGGAGAAACCACGCAGGGCCGCTTCGCGCATCATCGCGTGCTTGGGCTTGATCGCCGGGATCATGTCGGCAAAGGCTCGCAGCGAATCGCGCAGGGTGTCGGCGGCGTCGAACAGCGGTTCCTTGTCTTCCTGGTTGTCCTTGTTGTAGGCCAGCGGTTGGCCCTTCATCAAGGTCAGCAAGCCCATCAATGCGCCGAATACCCGGCCAGTCTTGCCGCGAACCAGTTCTGGCACGTCCGGGTTTTTCTTTTGCGGCATGATCGAGCTGCCGGTGCAGAAACGGTCCGGCAGATCGATAAACTGGAACTGCGCGCTGGTCCACAGCACCAGTTCTTCGGAGAAACGCGACAAGTGCATCATCGCGATGCTCGCGGCCGAGCAGAATTCGATAGCGAAGTCGCGATCGGACACGTTGTCCAGGGAGTTACCGCCGACCGCGTCGAAGCCCAGCAGTTGAGCGGTGTACTCGCGGTCGATCGGGTAAGTGGTGCCGGCCAGCGCGGCGCTGCCCAGCGGCATGCGGTTGGTGCGCTTGCGGCAGTCGACCAGACGCTCGTAGTCGCGGCTGAGCATTTCGAACCAGGCCAGCATGTGATGCCCGAAGGTCACCGGCTGCGCGGTTTGCAGGTGAGTGAAGCCCGGCATGATGCTGGCGGCTTCGCGCTCGGCCTGCTCCAGCAAGCCTTGTTGCAGGCGGGTGATTTCGCCCAGGATCAGGTCGATCTCGTCACGCAGCCACAGGCGGATGTCGGTGGCGACCTGGTCGTTACGGCTGCGGCCGGTGTGCAGCTTTTTACCGGTCACGCCGATGCGGTCGGTCAGACGCGCCTCAATATTCATGTGTACGTCTTCAAGGTCGATGCGCCAGTCGAACTGGCCGGCCTCGATTTCACCCAGGATGGTGTTCAGGCCATCGATGATGCTGTCGCGCTCGGCATCGGTCAGCACGCCGACCTTGGCCAGCATGCTGGCGTGGGCGATCGAGCCCATGATGTCGTGGCGATACAGGCGCTGGTCGAAGGTGACGGAGGCGGTGAAGCGGGCGACGAAGGCGTCGACGGGTTCACTGAAGCGGCCGCCCCAGGACTGATTGGTCTTGTCAGTGCTCATGAATTCGCTCGTATCGGCTTGAAGAAAGGTGGCGTGAAACGCTGACGCGGATAATAACAGGGTTGCCAATCCTGTCGCTGACACTGGTCGACAGGTTTTTTTCTCATCGCGCCCCCCGGTTCGAAGCAGGCGATACGGAAATTGCGCAACGATATTTTTCAATTGAGCAATATCGTCCCGGCAACCGTCTACAGTTGGACAGAGGATCAGCGCACTTCTCGATGCTGCAGCTGACTATAGAGAGAAGAGGGGTGTTCATATTGTGTATCAGCAAACCCTACGGCGATGCCTCGCCAGTGCGGGCCTGGGCCGCCAGTCACGCGGCAGATGAAAATTTAGCCGCCGGTCTCGCGGCACTTTTTGGCCCTCGCGCTAGTCTTAGCGTGGATCGCGGTGACGGACGTCACTTCACCTGTCTACGCTATCCTTGTGCGAGACTCACGCAGGAATCCAGCGCAATATGAATGTCCTGATCGTTGATGACGAACCCCTGGCCCGCGAGCGCCTGAGCCGAATGGTTGGCGAACTCGAGGGATACAATGTCCTGGAGCCCAGCGCCACGAACGGCGAAGAGGCGTTGGCACTGATCGACAGTCACAAACCGGATATCGTGTTGCTCGATATTCGCATGCCGGGCCTTGATGGCCTGCAAGTGGCTGCACGATTGTGCGAACGCGAAACCCCGCCCGCCGTGGTGTTTTGCACCGGGCCCGATGAATTTGCCGTGGAAGCCCTACAGGCCAGCGCCGTGGGCTATCTGGTGAAGCCAGTGCGCACAGAACAGTTACACGAAGCATTAAAGAAAGCCGAGCGACCCAATCGCGTCCAGCTCGCGGCCTTGACTCGCCCGGCGGCCGAAACCGGTAGCGGTCCGCGCAGCCACATCAGCGCCCGCACCCGAAAAGGCATCGAGCTGATTCCGTTGGGTCAGGTGGTCTATTTCATTGCCGACCACAAGTACGTCACCTTGCGTCATGAAGGTGGTGAAGTGCTGCTCGACGAACCACTCAAGGCCCTCGAAGACGAATTTGGCGACCGTTTCGTGCGGATCCACCGCAACGCACTGGTTGCTCGTGAACGCATCGAGCGGCTGCAACGCACGCCCTTGGGGCATTTTCAGCTGTTTCTCAAAGGCCTGAATGGCGATGCCCTGATCGTCAGCCGACGCCATGTGGCCGGCGTGCGCAAAATGATGCAACAGCTTTAGGGCCGGATTTCTACCCTATTACCGGACATTAAGGGCCAGGGAGGCCACGCAGTTTCTGATACAAGTCAAAGTGGATTTGGCTGAGCTGTTATTATCTGCCGTATCTATTCAGTACGGATTGATCCATGTCCTCTCGCGAAATCCGCATCGCCACCCGCAAAAGTGCTCTCGCCCTGTGGCAGGCCGAATACGTCAAGGCTCGTCTGGAACAGGCCCATCCGGGCCTGCTCGTGACGCTGGTGCCTATGGTCAGTCGCGGCGACAAGCTGCTTGATTCGCCGCTGTCGAAAATCGGCGGCAAGGGCCTGTTCGTCAAGGAGCTGGAAACTGCGCTGTTGGAAAACGCAGCCGACATCGCCGTGCACTCCATGAAAGACGTGCCGATGGACTTCCCCGAAGGCCTCGGTCTGTTCTGCATCTGCGAGCGCGAAGACCCGCGCGATGCCTTTGTCTCCAATACCTACACCAGCCTTGATGAGTTACCGCCAGGCAGCATCGTCGGCACCTCCAGCTTGCGTCGCCAGGCGCAGTTGCTGACCCGCCGCCCGGACCTGGAAATCCGCTTCCTGCGCGGCAACGTCAACACTCGCCTGGCCAAGCTCGATGCCGGCGAATACGACGCCATCATCCTCGCCGCGGCCGGTTTGATTCGCCTGGGCTTCGAAGATCGCATCACCTCGGCCATCAGTGTCGAAGACAGCCTGCCGGCCGGTGGCCAGGGCGCGGTCGGTATCGAGTGCCGTAGCGTCGACACTGAAATCCACGCGCTGCTGGCGCCGCTGCATCACCAGGACACGGCCACTCGCGTTACCGCCGAACGTGCTCTCAACAAACATTTGAATGGCGGCTGCCAGGTGCCAATCGCTTGCTACGCCGTGCTTGAAGGCGAGCAGATCTGGTTGCGTGGGTTGGTGGGTGATCCGAGCGGCGGTTTGTTGCTCAGCGCCGAGGCCCGGGCGCCGCGGGCTGATGCCGAGGCATTGGGTGTGCAAGTGGCCGAAGACCTGCTGAGCCAGGGCGCCGCCGACATTCTGAAAGCAGTCTATGGCGAGGCAGGTCACGAGTGACTGGCTGGCGCCTGTTGCTGACGCGCCCTGCGGATGAATCGGCGGCGCTTGCCCGTGTGCTGGCCGACGCGGGTGTTTTCAGCAGCAGCTTGCCGCTTTTGGATATCGAGCCGATTCCCGCCTCTGACACAATGCGCGAAGTGATTCAGAACCTGGATAGCTATTGCGCGGTGATCGTGGTCAGCAAGCCGGCCGCCAGAATCGCTGTCAGTCTGCTCAACCAGTACTGGCCGCAGCCACCGGGCCTGAAGTGGTTCAGCGTGGGCGCGGCGACGGCGCAGATCCTCGATGATAACGGGCTGGATGTGAGCTTCCCGGTCGACGGCGATGACAGCGAAGCCTTGCTTGCGCTTGCGCCGTTGCGCGAGGCTGTCGCCGGCCCCGCTCCGCGGGTGCTGATCATGCGCGGGGAGGGTGGGCGTGAGCTGCTGGCTGAGCGTTTACGCGAGCTTGGTGCTAGTGTCGAGTATCTGGAGTTGTACCGACGCGGTTTGCCGCAGTACCCGTCGGCAACGCTGCCTCACCGGATCAAGGCGGAACGCTTGAACGGGCTGGTGGTCAGCAGTGGACAGGGTTTTGAGCACCTGCACCGATTGGCCGGCGCTGCCTGGCCGAGCATGGTGCGGCTGCCGTTGTTTGTTCCAAGCCCCAGGGTCGCCGAGCTGGCACGCGCCGCCGGGGCCCAAACAGTTGTGGATTGTCGTGGCGCCAGTGCCGCGGCCTTGCTGGCGGCGTTACGGGAACACCCCGTGCCCGTTTTCTAATGCAAAGGATGGATACGTGAGCGAAACAGCCTTGCCTAAAGATGACGTCCAGCCCGTGCTAGATGCACCGGCTGATGCACCGGTTGAAACTGCGCCACCTGCTGTTGAGCAGCGCCGAGGCAATGGGTTGGCAATCGTCGCGCTGCTGTTGGGCGCTGCCGGTGTTGCCGTGGGCGGTTGGGGAGTCTGGCAGGTGCGTCACCTGCAAGCCAATAACCAGCAACAGTTGACTCAGGTACAGGCGTTGAACGATCAGGCACAGAGCCTGAAGCTCAACGAGCAGCGCCTGACGGCTCGCCTCGAGCAAATGCCGGCCGCCGAGGAGCTCGACGCGCGCAGTCGTCTGGTCACTCAACTCCAAGGCGATCAGCAACGTCTGAATCAACGCCTGGAAACCGTCCTCGGCGCGAGCCGCAAGGATTGGCGTCTGGCCGAAGCCGAGCACTTGCTGCGTCTGGCCAGCCTGCGTCTGTCGGCATTGCAGGACATCAGCAGTGCCCAGGCCCTGGTGCAGGGTGCCGATGAAATTCTCCGTGAACAGAACGACCCGGGGGCTTTTGCCGCTCGCGAGCAAGTGGCCAAAACCCTGGTAGCCCTGCGCAGTACCGAACAGCCGGATCGCACCGGGTTGTTCCTGCGACTGGGTGCCTTGCGCGATCAGGTGATCAACCTCACCGAGTTGGCGCCTGAGTACAAGGACCGTGGCGAATCCCTGCTGGGCCTGACCGCTGATGGCGACGGTGCCAGTCGCTGGGCGCAATGGTGGGATCAGATCTCGCGTTATATCCGCATCGATTTCAACGCCGACAAGAATGTCCGTCCGTTGCTGGCAGGGCAGAGCCTCAGCCAGGTGCGTCTGGCTCTCAGCCTGGCGCTGGAGCAGGCACAGTGGGCCGCGCTCAATGGCCAGGCCGCGGTTTACACCCAGGCGCTGGCCGAGGCGCGGGACGTGCTCAAGAGCAACTTCAACCCGGACAACCCTCAGAGCAAAGTCATGCTGGAGCAGGTGGCCGAGTTGAGCAAGCAGCCGGTCACGGTGGTCACGCCAGATCTGACGGGCACGTTGAGTACGGTTCAGGCCTATCTTGAGCGGCGCAACGTCAACGCCGAAGAGTCGGTGAAACCTCTGGCCAAACCTGCCGCGAGCACGACGCAGGAGGCCACGCCATGAAGCGCCTCTATGTAATCGTATTCGTCGTCATCGCGGCGGCTGCCGCGCTGGGGCTGGCGATTGCCGAGCATTCCGGCTACGTGCTGATCGCCTACAAGAGCTTCCGTTACGAATCGAGCCTGTGGGCAACCCTGGCCCTGGTGGTCGTGCTGTGGCTGGTGTTCTGGGGCATCAAGGCGTTGATCGAACTGGTGACGACTTCCGGTGGGGTGGTCAATCCATGGTCACGGCGCAATCGCAGTCGACGAGTGCAAGTGGCAATCGAACATGGTCAGCTGGATTTGGCCGAGGGCCGCTGGGCCAGTGCGCAGCGTCATCTGTATCGCGCAGCGGAAGCCGAGCGCCAGCCGTTGCTCTATTACCTGGGGGCCGCCCGCGCCGCGAACGAACAAGGTCACTACGAGGAAAGCGACAACCTGCTGGAGCGCGCTCTGGAGCGACAGCCCCAGGCCGAGCTGGCGATTGCCTTGAACCATGCCCAATTGCAGACTGATCGCGGCGACACTGAAGGCGCGCTGGTGACCCTGCAAGCCATGCACGAGCGTCATCCTCATAACGTCCAGACCCTGCGCCAGTTGCAGCGCCTGCTTCAGCAGCGGGGCGACTGGTCGGCAGTGATTCGCTTGTTGCCGGAGTTACGCAAGGACAAGGTATTGCCACCGGCCGAACTGGCTGAGCTGGAGCGCCGTGCCTGGGGTGAAAATCTTTCGTTGGCGGCGCAGCGGGAAGAGGACGGAACGGTCGGTTTGCAATCGCTCAATCGCGCCTGGCAGCAACTCACCGCTGCTCAGCGTCAGGAACCGCAACTGGTGCTGGCCTATGCCGAGCAATTGCGGCAACTGGGCGCGCAGGTCGAGGCCGAAGAAGTTCTGCGTGCAGCCCTCAAGCGCAAATACGACAGTCATCTGGCACGCCTGTACGGACTGGTTCGCGGCAGCGACCCTGCCAGGCAACTGCACACCGCCGAGGGTTGGCTCAAGGATCATCCGGCCGACCCGAGCCTGCTGCTGACGTTGGGCCGTTTGTGTCTGCAAAGCAGTCTGTGGGGCAAGGCCAGGGATTATCTGGAAAGCAGCCTGCGCGTGCAGCGCAATCCTGAAGCCTGCGCCGAACTGGCGCGATTGCTGGCGCAACTGGGTGACACCGAACGCAGTAATCAGCTGTTCCAGGAGGGCTTGGGTCTACTGGATGAGCGTTTGCTGGCGGCACCGCTGCCGGTGTCGGCTCACGCCTGATTCCCTGAGTCGGACCTATGTAGCAGCTGCCGGAGGCTGCTGCTACAGGGCGGTAATCGCTTCGAATCCGCCAGTGTTTCAGCGTTGTAATCCTTCGCCGGCAAAGTCCTACAGAGGACTACATCAAATCCTCTCGACGCTGTCGGGAATTCCCTACACTTCTGGTGAAGTGTCCGTGGTGGTCTGCCTTGAAAGGCTGCCGCGCTTTCCTCTACCGTAACCGCCTGTCTCTACTGTTACGGAAAAGCCATGTCTTTGGCCTGCTCACGCTCCTTGTTTTTCATGGTTTTCATTGCAGGTGCCCTGGCCTTGGGCGTTTCCTATTACCTGGAATATGCGGTCGGCCTCAAGCCTTGCGGGTTGTGCTTGTTGCAGCGGGTTTGCCTGGCGTTGCTCACGGGTGTCTGCCTGGTGGCTTCAGTGCAGGGGCCTGGTCGCTTCGGATCGTTCCTGTATTGGCTGCTGGGTCTGCTATGCAGTCTGGCGGGGACCGTCACTGCGTGGCGGCAGGTGGTGTTGCAGAGCGATCCAGTGCATCAGTTATCGGCATGCTCGCCTGATCTGACCGATCTGTTCGCCAGTACACCCTGGCTGTGTGTCGTGCAGCGAATGTTCAAAGGAACCGCCGATTGCGCGGAAATTTCCTGGACGCTATTCGACCTGAGCATCCCGGAATGGAGTTTGCTGTTCTTCGTTGCGATGATGATTCTGGGCGGGTATCAGTTGCTGCGCCTTGTCTGGATCGCGTGTCAGCGACCGCTCAGCGGCGAGTCGTCGCACCGGGCATTAGCGGGTGATTAAACACTTGTATGAACTTTATCTCCTGCGTACCTTGAAGCCATAGGCGCGCGGGCATAATCTGGCCCGCACGTGTCATTGGATTTATGTTGCTCGAATGACGCTCTGCCTGGTCGATTCTTGATCTTCAAGTGTGCGACAGGTGTAGAGCAGCATGACCCACAAGGGAAGAGAGAATCACCATGCTCGAAAGTTGTCAGAATGCTCAGGAACGCTGGGGCGGAGTGCATCTGCTGATCGATCGCTGGTTGCAGGAACGTCACGAACTGGTTCGGGCCTATGATGCTCTCGGCGCCAAGCCCGAGGCTCTGGGCGAGAATCGAAAACCGTTGCAGGAATTCTGCGGTGTGCTGGTCGACTACGTGTCTGCCGGGCATTTCGAGATCTACGAACAGCTGACCGGCGAAGCCAAGGCGTTCGGCGATACTCGAGGTCTGGAGTTGGCCGAGACGATCTACCCGCGCATCGACGTCATTACCGAGAAACTGCTGGCGTTCAACGACCTGTGTGATGCCGGTAAGTGTGTCGCGGAGAAATTCAAGGAGCTGGGTGGCTTGTTGCACGAACGCTTCGAACTGGAAGATTGCCTGATCGAAGTGCTGCACACCGCTCACAAGGAAGAGGACTCGGTTCAGGCCTGAACCTTATCCAGCAACACCCTCAAAACGGTGCGCTATGCGCGCCGTTTTTCGTTTGCGGGTTTCAGCTTGTAGCACCACGCAATTCGACCTCGAATACCAGTGGTGTGAACGGCGCGATCAGGTCGCCGGCACCGTCGGCGCCATAGGCTTGGGCCGATGGAATCACCAGGCGCCATTTCGCGCCGACCGGCATGTTTTGAAGCGCACTGCGCCAGCCTGTGATTACGCTATCAAGACTGAACCATTGCGGTTGGCTGTTCTGGTCGAACACTGAACCGTCAGGCAGGCGTCCGATATACAGCACCTGGACCTTGCCATTTGGACCGGCCTTGGCACCGGTGCCCGGCGCCAACTCTGTCAGCAGTATTCCATCGGCCAGTTCGCGAACGCCGGCCTTGGCTTTTTCCTCGGCGAGAAAGCGCCGCTCGTTTTCCAAAGCCAATTCGCTTTGCGGCACAGGCGACTGCATGGCAACCCGGGCTTCATGCTCGGCCAGAATCTGTTCGATCCGTTCATCTTTCAGTGCCAGCGGCTTGCCTTGATAGGCTTGCTGCAAACCTTCGAGCAAGGCCTGAAGTTGCAGATCCGGAACTTCCTGGCGCAAGCGTTCGCCAAGGCTTGCACCCAAGCTGTAAGCGAGATCGTGAGCGTCATTTGCGGCGGTTTTTTCGGTGGCCTGGGCCACGGAAAAAAACACGCACAGCGATAAAAAAAGGTAGCGCGACATGGGCACTCTCCGACCTGAGATGCGCAGGATTATGCCAGTGTGAATGCGTTCAAAGGTGAACTGGTTTTGCGCAAGCACAGAACATTTTTACTTCGTTGCAACGTAGTGCTTTCGATACTGTCAACATGCCCTAGCGGCGGTTGCAGCAGAGGTCTAGTATGAGCCGCATTCACGTCAGCCAGGAGGTAAACCATGTCGGCCACCAAGAAGCCAGTAAATACTCCGTTGCACTTACTCCAACAACTCTCGGGCAGCCTGCTCGAGCATTTGGAAAACGCTTGTTCCCAAGCCTTGGCTGATGCTGAAAAACTGCTCGCCAAACTGGAGAAGCAGCGCGGAAAAGCACAGGAAAAGTTGCACAAATCCCGTACCAAATTGCAGGACGCTGCGGCGGCCGGCAAGGCCAAGGCGCAAGCCAAGGCCAAAGATGCGGTGAAAGAACTTGAGGACTTGCTCGATGCCCTCAAGGATCGCCAGTCCGAAACGCGCAGCTACATCCTGCAACTCAAACGCGATGCTCAAGAAAGCCTGAAACTGGCCCAGGGTGTCGGTCGTGTCCAAGAGGCTGTCGGCAAGGCGTTGTCCCTGCGTTCGGCCAAGCCAGCCGCGGCACCTGCGAAGAAAGCCGCTGCCAAACCGGCTGCTGCAAAAGCATCGGCCAAGCCTGCTGCCAAAGCGCCGGTGAAAGCCGCAGCCAAGCCAGCCGCAAAACCGGCGGCGAAAAAACCAGTCGCTGCCAGTGCTGCGAAACCAGCGGCAAGAACGGCGGCTGCCAAACCTGCGGCCAAGCCAGCTGCTACCAAAACAGCTGCCGCTAAACCGGCTGCAAAAACCGCCGCTGCGAAACCGGCCGTGGCGAAAACTGCCGCTGCAAAACCAGCTGCAAAACCAGCTGCTAAATCGGTCGCGAAACCAGCCGCTAAAACTGCTGCGGCAAAACCTGCTGCCAAGCAAGTCGCTAAAGCTGCGGCTGCCAAGCCGGCCGCCAAACCTGTCGCTGCTAAAACTGCTGCCGCCAAGCCTGCTGTCAAACCGGCTGCAAAAGCTGCCGCTAAACCGGCTGCCAAAACAGCTGCCGCGAAACCCGCAGCCGCCAAGCCAACCGCTGCAGCCAAGCCTGCCGCTGCGAAACCAGCAGCCAAACCAGCAGCCAAACCTGCTGCTGCCAAGCCAGCCGCTGCGAAGCCTGCGGTAAAACCTGCCGCCAAGCCTGCCGTGAAAAAACCGGCGGCCGTTGCCAAGCCGACTACAGCACCTGCTGCCAAGCCAGCTACCCCGGCTCCGGCGCTCGCTGCATCGGCCTCGCCTGCTTCAACAGCAGCAACCACCTCGACCACCACGTCTGCGCCAACGCCAGCCGCACCGTCGAGCACCAGCACCACCCCAACCAGCGCTTCCTAAGTGCCGGTTGCCGCGACGCGCAGCTGATGCAGCGCGTCGCGGTCCAGGTTGGCGGCACCCGCCGCCACACCTTCGAGCCAGGCCGTTCGTTCGGTCTCCTCATACTGCGGCCAACTCTGTGCCAATCGTTCCAGCCGTGACAGCAGATGACGTTCGGCTTCCATCTCCAGTGACTTTACCTGTTCGCGCAAATCATTCAGCCCGGCATCCTCGCTAGCGGCGGCTTTCCATTGCAGGCGCAAGGCGCGCAACGGTTGCACGACATCCGCGTCCCAAGGCCCGGCTACATCGCGAAGCAGCTGCAAGCGTTGTTTGTTGCAGGTAACTCCACACTCTTCCAGCCACAACCCGCACAGCAGCAGGCACACATTCACGCCTGCCAACTGCAATTGCAGGCACGCACGTTCTACCCCGCGACGGGAGTAAGTGATAACGGAAAAGCTCCACAGGTCAGAGGACATAGTGCTACTCGCGCCAGTTGCGAGCGAAGCTGGTAGACTCCGCCGCCATTATGATTCGACTTCAGAACCTCACTTTACAGCGTGGCCCGCAACGTCTGCTAGAAGACGCCGAGCTGACCCTGCACGCCGGCCACAAAGCCGGCCTCATCGGTGCCAACGGCGCCGGCAAATCGAGCCTGTTCGCCTTGATTCGTGGCGAACTGCACCCGGACTCGGGTGACTGCTTCCTGCCGGCTGACTGGCGCATCGCCCACATGCGCCAGGAAATCGAGACGCTCGAACGCCTGGCGGTCGACTACGTGCTCGATGGCGACCTGCGCCTGCGCGAGGTGCAACGCGACCTCGCCGCCGCCGAAGCGGCGCATGACGGTGCCGCTCAGGCCCGCCTGCACTCGGAACTCGACAGCGCCGACGGTTACACCGCCGACGCACGGGCCCGAAAGCTGCTGGCCGGCCTTGGGTTCACCAATGAGCAGATGGATCGGCAAGTAGGAGATTTCTCCGGTGGCTGGAGGATGCGTCTGAATCTGGCGCAGGCATTGATGTGCCCCTCGGACCTGTTGCTGCTCGACGAACCGACCAACCACTTGGACCTCGACGCCATTATCTGGCTCGAAGAGTGGCTTAAAAGCTACCCCGGCACCTTGCTGCTGATTTCCCACGACCGGGACTTCCTCGATGCCGTGGTCGATCATGTAGCCCACGTCGATCAACGCAAGATCACCCTGTATCGCGGTGGTTACAGCGCTTTCGAACGCGCTCGTGCCGAACGTCTGGCCCAGCAGCAACAGGCCTACGAGAAGCAGCAGGCGCAACGTGCGCACATGGAAAGCTACATCGCCCGCTTCAAGGCCCAGGCCACCAAGGCCCGTCAGGCCCAGAGCCGGATCAAGGCACTGGAGCGGATGGAGGAGCTGTCCGCCGCCCACGTCGACTCGCCGTTCGACTTCGTCTTCCGCGAGTCGACGAAAATTTCCAGCCCGCTGATCGACCTGTCGGATGCTCGACTGGGTTACGGCGACAAAACCGTGCTGGAGAAGGTCAAGCTGCAACTGACCCCCGGCGCGCGGATCGGTTTGCTCGGCCCGAACGGTGCGGGTAAATCGACCCTGATCAAAAACCTCGCCGGTGAGCTTGAGCCGTTGGCCGGTCGCCTGACGCGCGGTGAAAACACCGTCGTTGGCTACTTCGCCCAGCATCAGCTGGATTCCCTCGACTCCAAGGCCAGCCCGTTGCTGCACTTGCAGCGCCTGGCACCGACCGAGCGTGAACAGACCCTGCGCGACTTCCTCGGGGGGTTCGACTTCCGCGGCGCGCGTATCGATGAGCCGGTACTGAATTTCTCCGGCGGTGAGAAGGCGCGTCTGGCCTTGGCATTGATCGCTTGGGATCGACCGAACCTGTTGCTGCTCGACGAACCGACCAACCACCTGGACCTGGAAATGCGTCTGGCGCTGACCATGGCCCTGCAGGAGTTCAGTGGCGCGGTACTGGTGGTCTCACACGATCGCCATCTGCTAAAAAGCACCACTGACAATTTCTATCTGGTGGCCGACGGCAAGGTCGAGGAGTTCGACGGCGACCTGGAAGACTACGCCCGTTGGCTGGTCGAATACCGTCAACGCAATGCCCCGGTCAGCAATACCCCGGTCAATCCGGACAAGACCGACAAGAAGGCCCAGCGCCAGGCCGCTGCTGCATTGCGTCAGCAGTTGGCACCGCACAAGCGCGAGGCCGACAAGCTTGAAGCCGAGCTGGGCAAGCTGCACGAGAAGCTGGCCAAGATCGATACCAGCCTTGGCGACAGCGACATTTACGAGCCAATGCGCAAGAACGATTTGCGTGATCTGCTGGCTGAACAAGCCAAGCTGAAGGTGCGTGAAGCCGAATTGGAAGAAGCCTGGATGGAAGCGCTGGAACTGCTGGAAAGCATGCAGGCGGAGCTGGAGGCACTGTCCTGATGGAAGCCTTCAAGCTGCCGTTGCCGGCTGGGTGGGGGGAGCCGCTCTGGCTGGTCGTGCAAATTCTGCTGATCCTGCTGGCCGGTTATATCGCCCAGCGCGTCGTCGCTAAATGCCTGACTCGCCTGGGTGAACGCTATCCGTTTCCGCCGCAGTTTTTCATGCCGCTGCGCGGCGGTTTGCGCTGGCTGATCATGGGCAGCGCGCTGATTTTCGTGCTGGAACGCCTTGGCGTGTCGGCCACGGTGCTCTGGACGGCGTTGTCCGGTTTCGTTGCGGTGGCCGCCGTGGCGTTTTTCGCCATGTGGAGCGTGCTCTCCAACCTGCTGTGCGCGATCCTGATCTTCACCGTCGGCCCATTCCGTATCGGCGATGTGGTCGAGTTGGTGGATACCACCGACAAGCCCGGCGTCAAAGGCCGGGTGGTGGCGATCAATCTGCTCTACACCACGCTGATCGAAGCCGAAGAGCTCGGTACCGGCAGCGCCATGGTGCAAGTGCCCAATAGCCTGTTCTTCCAGCGCTCGGTTCGACGCTGGCGTGGGACGGATGTTTTTCCTTCGAACGGGTTTGAAAAGTAAGCCTTCTGTTGCCTGACGCACCACCATCGCGGGCAAGCCCGCTCCCACAGTTTTTTTGGAGTCGGATTACAGGTTTGTGATCAGCCCGAAACCCTGTGGGAGCGGGCTTGCCCGCGATGGCGGTCCGTCAGACGATGGGCCCTTCAAGCCGCAAACGCTGGTCGGCAGTCGCCATGTCCTACAAAAAATCGGTAGTCATCGGCCCAAAGGCGCATTAGCTTAGACGTCTGTCACGAGTCTGAGTCGAGGTGTGCGATGGTGCTTCAAACATGGCTGGCGTTTTTTGCTGCCTGCTGGGTGATCAGTCTTTCTCCCGGTGCCGGCGCCATTGCGTCGATGTCCAGCGGTTTGCGCTACGGCTTCTGGCGCGGTTACTGGAACGCCTTGGGCCTGCAACTGGGCCTGGCCTTGCAGATCGCGATTGTCGCTGCCGGTGTCGGTGCGATCCTCGCGGCCTCCGCCACGGCTTTCTATGCAATCAAATGGTTTGGCGTGGCCTACCTGGTCTACCTCGCGGTCAAGCAATGGCGCGCGCTGCCCAATGACATGAGCGACGATGCGGCCATCCGGCAGATTGGCAAGCCGATGGCGCTGGTGTTCCGCGGTTTTCTGGTGAACGTCAGCAACCCCAAGGCCTTGGTGTTCATGCTCGCGGTGCTGCCGCAATTCATCGACCCCCACGCGCCACTGGTGGCCCAGTACCTGATTCTCGGCGTGACCATGATCTGCGTCGACCTGATCGTCATGGCTGGCTACACCGGGCTGGCGGCGAAGGTGCTGCGTTTGTTGCGCACACCCAAGCAGCAGAAGCGCATGAACCGCACCTTTGCCGGGCTATTCATTGGCGCGGCGGCGTTCATGGCGACCCTGCGCAAAGCGGCGGTGTAAAACCTTCAGGCACAAAAAAGGCGACCTCTTCAGGTCGCCTGATCGTTCCCATGCTCTGCGTGGGAATGCCTCAACGGACGCTCCGCGTTCGGCTCTTTGGGACGCAGAGCGTCCCAGGCTGCATTCCCACGCGGAGCGTGGGAACGATCAGAGCCTACTCAGTGCAGAATCACCGGCGCCGTATCCCGAGGCAGGTTATTGCGCAGCGGCGCTTGCCCCGGCTGCTCGTAGCCACCACCGCCGAGCTGTTGGCTCAGTTGCGCAGCCACATCTTCACCCAGCGCCTTGGACACATCACGTACCACCCGTGGGCGGTTCAGCGAAATCTTGATGTCCCGGCCATTCACCAGTTTGGTGTCCTGACCTTCGCCCATCGCCGTGAAGGCCGAGGTGATCTCAAAGGTCTTGGTGTTGATCAGGCTGAAGTCCGCCACCAGCGTCAGCCCCAGCACCGCCGAATAGCTGTCGGTATTGGCCAGCTCGTTCATGTCGCGGGTGAAGTCGATGTCTGACACGGTGCCGAACAGCACGTAGTCGGCACCCTTGAAGCTACCGGCCTTGATCCGCTTGATCACGTCATACACGTCACCTTTGGACGATGCTGTGTAAGGCGTGCCCTGCACCAGCTGGAACATGCCGGTGCGCAGAATTTCGCCCTTGATGTCGCCGGTGAATTTTCGCAGTTCACCTTGCTCGATGTAGCTGCTGGTTGCTTCGTACTCTTCGTAACTGGACGAACCACTGGCGCCGTAATAGCTCTGACTGTGGTTGCTCTGGGCCGAAACAGTGTGGACGTATTGTTCCACCCGTTCCTGATACGCCAGGTCCGCTACTGCGACTTTCGGGGCCGCTTGCACGCTGAACGCGCAAGCCAGGGCCATCATGCCAATCCATGCGCGCATCGATTAACGCTCCGTGGTTTTGCGGATCTCTTTTTCGTCCATCCACTCGGCCAGACCGCTTTCAACGTCGATCAACTGCAGGCTGAATTTGTAGAAGACGTCCTTGTAGTCGCTGCTGCGCTTGACGATCGAGCTGATCGAACCTTCGATGCGATACTGGGCAGCGATCATGTTGCCAGTCTTGGCCACAGTGCTTTTCTTGTACAGGCCGCTCTGGTTTTGCAGCTTGAGCTGGTCAACCTGGCTTTGCATGGCGGTGTTGTCGCTGGCGAAGCGGGCGACGCCGGTCTTCATCAGCTGGGTCTTGATGCTGGTGGTGATTTCGCGGGTATCGATGTACTCGCTGGTCTTGTTCTTCACGTCGTAGACCTGAACCACCGGACGGCCTTGCAGGATGCCGGACTGGGCCAAGGAGCGGGTCATGGATTCGGCGATCATCTGCAGGTCGGTGGAACCGAACTCGTTGGTCACGGTTTCCACGGCCTTGGTGTCACCGTAGCTGATGTTTTTGCTGCCCAGCGTTGGCGAAGTGTTGGCGCAACCGCTGGCCAGGAGGGCAATGACGGCGATGAACGAAAAGCGTGCAAACATGGGAATGCTCTCTAAAACTGAACGAATAGGGTGTAGGGCTTAAGGCGTTTTGATTTCGAGACGGAAATCCACGGCTTTGGCGGTTGGCGCAATGGCCTGAATGAAACTGGTCTGCTCGCCGTACATCATCTGGCTTTTCCAGGTTTCTTCTTCGGCAACCGGGAAACCTTCAGGGCCGAGCCAGGCAAAACGGTAGTAGAAGGTCTTGTTGTTGTAGCTGGTGTTGCTCAGCTGCGCATTGACCGTCATGAAGCCGTTTTCCCGGGCCACGCGCATGGCGCCGACCACGATGTTCTTGAGCTTGCCCATGGCCACGACCTTGCTGGCAGCGCTGCCTGGCTCCGGTGGTGGCGGGGTGGCGCAGCCGGCCAGCAAGGCCAGGGCGACGACAGCGATGAATTTGAAACGCATGCAAAGACTCCGTTCTTAAGGTTGTTTGAGGCTGGCCACGGCGGTCGCGTTGGCGCTTGGGATCACGTGTGCGGCCAGGCCGTTGGCGAATACCTGGTTGCCCACGGCGCGCAGGGTAATGACCTGAAAGCGCTGATCAACGATGACCTTGACCACCGAGCCGCCCACGGCGCTTGGCAGCGTGACGTGGTGCTCGCCTTTCTTCAAGCGCAGACGCACCACCTGAGTGTTGTCCGGCAGCGTACGCCATGTACGCGTATCGGCACCTTCGAGTACGGCTGAAGTAATACCGACTGCAAGACCTGCCAGCGGGTTGGTTTCGTTGATCTGCTTCTGTGCCACACCACGAGTGATCGCCCGCACGGTGGTGCGCAGGATGATGCCTGGCATGTCATCACGCAGCGCGCGACGGGACATGGCAGTGGTGCTGTTGAGTTGGGTCAGGTCCAGTTGCTGACCGTCGACGCCGATCTGGGCGAAGGCGGCAGTGGAGGTATCCGGTTTGATGATCGGGAACGACAGCGGCGTGATCACCACGTTGTTGCTGATCGGCAATGGCAGCGGAATGCGGATCGAATCGCGGGACGGTGCCAGGCCGCTTTGCACGACGATCAGGATGTCGCTGTCATCGTTCTTGGCCGGTTTGTCGAGGTTCACCAGTGCCTGTTCCAGCAGCGGCGTGTTCGGACGCAGTTCGGCTGCCTTGCGATAACCCGGCGCCGCCAGATCTTTCTCGCCCAGGGCTTCATAGACGAAGCCGGCCAGATAATGGCTGAACGCACTCTGGTAGCTGTTTTTCAGGCTGACCACTTCCGGCGCGTCGAGGCTGGCCACCGGGTAACCCTGAAGATCCTTGTACTGGGTTTTGACGCCTTCTTTCTCGGCCTGCTCTTCGCTCTTGAGGTATTCCTTGTCGCGCAGGTCGGCGATCACCGCTTCACGTTCGTGAGTCTTCTTGATCGCGGTACGCGCGCCGTCGAAGTCGTTCACCGCCAACAGGTTGAGGGCCATCTGCGTGGTCAGCATGACTTTTTCGTAGTCGTAGCCTTCGTAGCGACGCACCTTGTCGTTGACCAGGAAGCTGCCGAACTGAGCCAGGTACTTGTCGGTGTCGAGCTTGACCGCGTCTTCCCACTTGCCCACCACCTGATCGGCGCTGGTCCAGGCGTTCTGGCTGCCGGACAAGTCGCCCTTGGCGCGCAGCAGCTCACCCTTCTCGAAGTAATAGAGCAGGTCTTTGTCTTTGCCGGTGTTGTTCTTTTCCAGCAGGGTCAAGGCGCCGTCGACGTTGCCGGAAGCCAGTTGCTGGTTGGTTTGTGCAAGTTCCGAATCGTAGTTACGAAAGGCCGAACAGCCGGAAAGCAGAGTGACAGCGCTGAGCGCGATCAAAGTGGGGGCGCGGAATGCCATAAGGGGGTACGTCTTCCCTGAATATAAGCAGCCGCGTGCGGGTCGGGCTGTTGGGACCTATCGGCAGGGAGACTGGCGTCCTGCCAATTCCTCATAAAAAGAGGAGCTTAAATGCCGTATCGTAATAACGACGGCGCGGCATTATAAACAGGGATGCTGGCTATGTAATGGCTTTTTAATTACATGCTTTCACAAATGTGCCATTACCTATTTCAGACCGGATACCACACTACTTTCAGGCGCAACGGCAGGTTCGAAAGCCACTCCGTTGCTGTAAACCCGCTCGCCCAGCGCTCGCAGGCCTATGACCTGATGGTCCTGCTCGATGCGGACTTTCAGGGGCGCGGCGCCCGGCGCGTTGGGCAGGCTGATCAGGTGCTCGCCTTTTTTCAGGCGCAGGCGCGCCACCAGAGTGATGTTGGACAACGTGCGCCAGGTTCGGGTGTCCGCGTGCTCAAAGCCATCGTGCTGTGTCACGTAAGAGGCTTTGCTCGGGTCGCGTCGGTTGTCTGTAGCCTGAACAGAAGCAGCCAGGTAGGCGCGATGCGCGGTGCGCTGAATGATGCCCGGCATATCGTCGCGCAGCGTGCGTAAAGACATGTCGGTGATGCTGTTAACAAGGGTCAGTTGCTGTTTGCGACCGTCGATCGTCATTTGTGTGAACGACGGGGTCGACGTGTCGGGAACCATCACCGGAAACGACACGTTGGCGACGATCACCTGATTGTCTTCCAGGCGCACCGGGTAGGGGACACGAACCGAGCTGCGCGCCGGCGCCAGGCCGCTTTGCACGATGACTAGTACATCACTTTCATTTGCCTTGGCTGCGGGTTTGTCGAGTTCGCGCAATGCCTGCTCGAAGAAGGGCAGGTCGGGTCGCAACTCGATGGCCTGGCGATAACCCGGGGCGGCAAGATCACGCTCACCCAGCGCTTCATACGTAAACCCGGCCAGGTAGTGACTGAATGCACTCTGATAGCCGTTTTTCAGCGCGATCACGGCGGGCGCGTCGAGGGTCATCACGGGATAGCCCTGGAGATCCTTGTAGTGCACGCGAACGCCCTGAGCCTTGGCTTCTTCTTCAAGTCGCTCGTATTCCTTTTCCCGCTGACGGGCAATCAGTGCTTCACGTTCGTGGGTTTTCTTGATGTCGGCGCGAGCACCGTCGAAGTCATTCACGGCCAACTGGTTCAGGGCCATTTGCGTGGTCAGCATGACTTTTTCGTAGTCGTAGCCATCGTAGCGCCGCAGTTTGTCATTGATGATGCTGCCCCAATGATCGCCCATCGCGGACAAGAGCTGTGTGCCAGCAGACTCGACGGTGTCCTGGCGCTGGATCACCATTTGCTCTGCACTGCGCCAGGCAACCTGGCTTTGCGGCAGTGCACCACTGGCACTCAGGACTGCACCTTTTTCGAAGAAGTAGAGCAGATCCCGTTCTTCTGACGGATTGTGCAGCTCCAGCAGTTGGAGAGCGCCCTGCGGATTTCCGGCTTTCAACTGGGCGGTCGTTTGCTCCAGTTCCAGGTCGTAGTCGCGATAGGCGGCGCAACCAGTCAGTTGCAGGGCAAGGCTTAACAGCAGTGAGAAAAACAGGTGTGAACGCATGGACACGTTGATTCTTCCCTGAACGAAACCGGCGGAGGGTGGCAATTGGCCGCTGAATTTATACGCAGCTACGCAGGAAATACCAACAAAGCTTGAGCGAAACTCATTGGGAGTGAACAATGTGTTACTTCGTATTTCCATTTGAGATTTATTCATGATTGCCTCCTCTCGTTTTCTGGCGTGGCTCGTGCTGCCGGTGATCGCGTTCTGCAGCTTCAATGCGCTGGCCGAAACCGCGGAAGGTGCGCCCAAGGCCTTGCATTTGCTCGATTACATTGGCGCCGATTACCCGGCGACGGTCGAGGCGGGCAAGGTCATCGATGAGTCTGAATACCGCGAACAGCAGGAATTCCTGAAAGTGCTGCAAGGTTTGATCGCCGATTTGCCGGCCAAACCCGAACGCGCAGAGCTGGAACAGGGCGTCGGCAGCCTTGGCGCTGCCATCGCCGGTCGCAAGGACGGCGTGGATGTTGCCCGTCAGGCGCGGCAGCTGGGGGCAAAACTGGCGGTGACCTATGAGGTCAGCCAAGCCCCGGTCATCACCCCGGACCCGACACGCGGCGCGCCGCTGTATACCCAGCAATGCTCGGTGTGCCATGGCGATGCGGGCGCTGGTGACGGCCCGGCAGGTGTAGGCATGACGCCACCGCCGGCCAATCTGCGCGATGCCGTGCGACTGGACCGTCTGAGCCTCTATGCGATCTACAACACGCTGGGCATGGGCGTTGAAGGCACCGACATGCCGGCCTTCGCCGATCAACTGGATGATCGTCAACGTTGGGACCTGGCGACCTACATCGCCAGCTTCAGCGCCGATCCGGCTGCGGCCAAATCCGGGAAAACCTACAACATCGCCGACCTCGCGCGTCAGACGCCGGCCGAAGTGCTGGCCGCCGAAGGCCCGCAAGCGGCCGCGACATTCCGCGCGCAACGGGCGCAACCGCCGCAGGTCAAGCGTGGACCGGGGCAGTTGCTTGATTACACGGCGGCCACCTTGGACAAGAGCATCGCCGCCTACCGCGCCGGCGATCACGATCAGGCCTACGACCTGTCGGTGGCCGCGTACCTGGAAGGCTTCGAGCTGGTCGAAAGCTCTTTGGACAACGTCGACGCCAACGTGCGTAAAGACACCGAGAAGTCCCTGATGGCTTACCGTCAGTCGTTACAGGACGGTTTGCCAGTGGCTCAGGCCGAGCAGCGTCTGGAGGCGGCCAAGGCCAAATTGAAAGAGTCCGCTGGCCTGCTGGGCAGTGATGGCTTGAGCTGGTCGCTGAGTTACATCTCCGGTCTGTTGATTCTGTTGCGCGAAGGCCTGGAAGCGATTCTGGTGCTCGCGGCGATCCTCGCGTTCCTGCGCAATACCGGTCAGCAATCGGCGGTGCGCAGCGTCAACATCGGTTGGGGGCTGGCGCTGCTGGCCGGGCTGGTGACCTGGGCGGTGGCGGCGTATGTGATCGACGTCAGCGGCGCCCAGCGTGAACTGCTGGAAGGCGCGACGGCGTTGTTTGCCAGTGTCATGGTGCTCTGGCTCGGCGTGTGGATGCACGACCGTCGCCACGCAGCGGCCTGGCAGGATTACATCAAGAGCAGCCTGGTGAGTGGTGGCGGGCGTTTCGGCTTTGCGATCCTGGCGTTCTTCTCGGTTTATCGCGAGCTGTTCGAAGTGATCCTGTTTTACGAAACCCTGTGGTTGCAGGCCGGGCCGGCAGGACACAACGCCGTAATGGCGGGCGGGGCGACGGCGCTGGTAATGCTGATCGGTCTGGCCTGGGTGATTCTGCGCGGCTCGGCGAAACTGCCGCTGGCGTTGTTCTTCAGCATCAATGCCGGGCTGCTCTGCGCGTTGTCGGTGGTGTTTGCCGGCCATGGCGTGAAGGCGTTGCAGGAAGCCGGGATATTCGGCACGCGGCCGGTGCCGTTCTTTGACTTCGACTGGCTGGGGATCCACGCTGATGCCTATTCGCTGAGTGCTCAGGCCGTGGCGATCATTGCGATCATTGTGTTGTACAGCCGTAGCCGGATGGCTGAGAAGCGGCGGGTGCAGGTTTCTTAAAAACATTCGCTGCGCTCATATTCGCGGGCAAGCCTCGCTCCTACGGATTTATATCGTTCGCGGAAAATGCGCACGACACGGGCCTGTAGGAGCGAGGCTTGCCCGCGAAGCTTTTTAGACGAGGAAAATAAATATGCGCGTGTGGATCGATGCCGACGCCTGCCCTCGGGCGGCCAAGGATCTGGTGGTGAAATTCGCCCTCAAGCGCCAGTTCGAAGTGGTGCTGGTGGCCGGTCAGCCGCAGATCAAACCGGGCCTCACCCTGGTGAAGCTGATCGTGGTGCCCAGCGGCCCGGATGCCGCCGACGATTACCTGGTGGAACACGCGGTGCCAGGTGAGCTGGTGATTTGCAGCGATGTACCGCTGGCGGATCGGCTGGTGAAGAAGGGCGTCGCTGCGCTGGATCCACGGGGCAAGGAGTTCGATGCGCAGAACATGGGCGATCGACTGGCGGTGCGTAACCTGTTCACCGATCTGCGTGAGCAGGGCCAGATGAGCGGCGGACCGGCGCCGTTCGGCGAGCGCGAGAAGCAGGCGTTCGCCAATGCGCTGGACCGGATACTCACGCGGTTATCGCGCAAGTCTTGAGCCTTGCATTGAATCCTGTGGGAGCGGGCTTGCTCGCGAAGGCGGTTTGACAGTCGACATCAAAGTTGAATGTTATGACCTCTTCGCGAGCAAGCCCGCCTCCACATTTAAACCGTGTTACTCGTCGTTTTCGTGGGTCAGTTCCAAAACGCGGTCGACCAGTTTATTGATGCCGGAAGCAGCCTCGCTGATTGATTGCGCCAGCATGTACGCCGGAGTGCTCACCAGCTTGCGCGCCTTGTCTTCGACGATGTCGGTCACCGCGCACTCGGCATGGGTGGCGCCCATTTTGTTCATCGCGGCGGCGGTATCGGCATCGTTGCCGATGGTGCAGGTCACGCCCGGGCCGTAGATCTTGGCCGCCAGGGCCGGCGAGATGCAGATCAGCCCTACCGGTTTGCCGGCCTCGGCGAACGCTTCGGTCAACGCCAGGACGTCAGGCTGAACGCTGCATCCGGCACCTTCGACGGCAAAGTTCGACAGATTTTTGGCCGACCCGAATCCGCCAGGAACGATTAGCGCATCGAAGTCTTCGACGCTGGCTTCACGGATATCCTTGATGTTGCCCCGGGCGATCCGCGCCGATTCCACCAGCACGTTACGCGCCTCGGGCATTTCTTCGCCGGTAACGTGGTTGATGACATGCAATTGCGCGATATCGGGTGCGAAGCACTGCACCTGGGCGCCGCGCTGGTCCAGCCGCAGCAGGGTGATCACGCTTTCGTGGATCTCGGCGCCGTCGTACACGCCGCAGCCGGAAAGGATCACTGCAATTTTTTTGCTCATGGGCTTTTCTCCAGATTCATGGCGTTAAATGTCCACTAATTTGTCACTCGTTGCCATAGGGTTAATTCGCGGCTACACCTAATCTCTGCTGAACGATTCTGATCAGGGCGCGTCATGGACTTCATTCTGTATGCGGTGCCGTTTTTCTTTGTGCTGATTGCGGTCGAGTTGCTGGCCGACCGTTGGCGCGGGGTGAGCAATTACCGCGTGGCAGACGCGATCAACAGCGTCAGCACCGGCGTGCTGTCGACCACCACAGGCCTGTTGACCAAAGGCGTCGGCCTGGTGACTTATGCCTTCGCCCTGAAGCACCTGGCCGTGATCGAGCTCTCGGCCGACAGCGCCTGGGTCTGGGTGCTCGCTTTCGTCTTCTACGACTTCTGCTATTACTGGCTGCACCGCATGGGCCACGAGCGCAACATCCTCTGGGCCGCCCACTCGGTGCATCATCAGAGCGAGGACTACAACCTCTCCACGGCCTTGCGCCAGACCAGCACCGGGTTTCTGTTGAGCTGGATTTTCTACCTGCCCATGGCCGTGCTCGGCGTTCCACTCGTGGTGTTCGTCAGCGTTGCGGCGCTGAATCTGCTGTACCAATTCTGGGTGCATACCCGACACATTCCCAAGCTCGGCTGGTTCGAATGGTTCTTCGTCACGCCGTCCAATCATCGGGCTCACCATGCGCAGAATGCTCTCTACATGGATCGCAACTACGGCGGAGTGTTCATTATTTGGGACCGTCTGTTCGGCTCGTTCCAGGAAGAGGACGACAACGAGCCGGTGGTTTTCGGCGTGACCACGCCACTGGCGAGCTGGAATCCGTTGTGGGCGAACGTGCAGTTTTATGCGCAGCTGTGGGATGACGCACGGCGCGCCGAACACTGGTGGGACAAGCTGCGGATCTGGTTCATGCGCACCGGTTGGCGACCAGCGGATGTGGCGGCCAAGTACCCGATGAACAAACCGGACCTGAGCCAGTTCCGCAAGTTCGAGGTACCGCTGGACGGGCGCCAGCAGTGGTATGTGGCGCTGCAGTTTTGCGTCTACATCGCCTTGGGCAGTTACTTGATGAACCTGGAACAGAGCCTGCCGACTTCGGCCCTGGTGTTGGGCTGGGGTGCCGTGGCACTGGGGCTGTTTGTGTTGGGCGCGGCCCTGGAAAATCGCCCGCAGGCGTTGAAGCTGGAGCTGTTGCGGCTGGCGTCGAACCTGCCGCTGGTGTGGCTGGCGCCAATGGTCGGGCTATGGCCGGGCAGCGCAGTGGGCTGGGTGGGGCTGCTCAGTTACAGCCTGCTCAGCGGCATCGGTCTCTACTGTTGTAGAAACCGCTTCACTCGATGGGCGTCGTAGGTTCGCTGGACTTGGCCTGTTCAGCTTTCAACGCTTGCTCGTCGGCGTAGATCTTCTTCGCCAGACGGGCATTCTTGAAGCGCCGCCGCAGCCACAGGCCAAAGCCCAGTACCAGCAGGGCGCCCAGCACCCACAGCTCGTACTTCTTGATACTGCCAAGCATGCCTTCGAGTACCGCGCCGAAGTGATAAGAGGCTGCGGCCAGTGCAGTGGCCCAGATCGCTGCGCCAATCCCGTTGAGCAGCAGGTAACGTCCCGGCGGATAGCCCGACAGACCGATTGCCACCGGCATTACGGTGCGCAACCCGTAGACAAAGCGGAAGCTCAGCACCCAGATGTCCGGGTGCTTGCGGATATGTTCCAGCGCCCGATCACCCATCAGTTGCCAGCGCGGTTTGCGGGCCAGCAATTTGCGCCCGTGCTTGCGCCCCAGGAAGTACCACAGCTGATCGCCGGCATAACTGCCGAAAAACGCCACGACCACCACCAGATTGATGTCCATGTATCCGCGGAACGCGAGGAAGCCTGCGAGCACCAGAATGGTTTCGCCTTCGAAAAACGTCCCGAGGAAAAGGGCAAAGTAGCCGAAGTCATGCAGAAATTGTTGGAGCATTGTCTGGGTGCTGGCGAAATGAACGCGCAGCCTAACCCTTCGTGCACATTCATGAAAGTGTCCAAATGTGTCTCGACGTGAACATTTCCTACAAGGACAATGGAATGCGGCTACCTGTCATAGGGATGCACATAACTGTAATACGTTCGTCATAATGGCCGCTTATAACTGTCACGCTCGCCCGCCAGCGCGGGCTCAGGAGTCTGCCGTGAGCTTTACCCCCGCCAACCGTTTGTTTCCTGCAACCCGCCTGCGTCGCAACCGTCGTGATGATTTCTCGCGTCGACTGGTCCGTGAAAATGTGTTGACCGTCGACGACCTGATCTTGCCGGTGTTCGTGCTGGACGGTGAAAATCGTCGCGAAGCGGTGGCCTCGATGCCGGGCGTCGAACGCCTGACCATCGACCTGTTGCTGGAAGAAGCGGCTAAGTGGGTCGAGCTGGGGATTCCGGCCTTGGCATTGTTCCCGGTAACGCCGCCGGAACTCAAATCCCTGGACGCCGCTGAAGCGTGGAACCCCAACGGCATCGCCCAGCGTGCGACTCGTGCCTTGCGTGACCGGTTCCCTGAGCTGGGTGTGATCACCGACGTTGCCCTGGACCCGTTTACCACCCACGGTCAGGACGGCATTCTTGACGAGGAAGGCTACGTGCAGAACGACATTACCGTCGACGCACTGGTTAAACAGGCCCTGTCCCACGCCGAAGCCGGCGCTCAGGTGGTGGCCCCGTCGGATATGATGGACGGTCGCATTCAGGCGATCCGCGAAGCGCTGGAGCTGGCCGATCACGTCAATGTGCGGATCATGGCCTACTCGGCCAAATACGCCAGCGCCTATTACGGCCCGTTCCGCGATGCGGTGGGTTCGGCGCTGAACCTGGGCAAGGCCAACAAGGCCTCCTATCAGATGGATCCGGCCAACAGCAACGAAGCCCTGCACGAAGTGGCGGCGGACTTGTCAGAAGGCGCGGATATGGTCATGGTCAAGCCAGGCATGCCGTATCTGGATATCCTTTATCGGGTCAAAGAAGAATTTAAAGTGCCGACCTTTGTCTATCAGGTCAGCGGTGAATACGCCATGCACATGGCAGCGATCCAGAATGGCTGGTTGAGCGAAGGGGTTATCCTTGAATCCCTGACCGCTTTTAAACGTGCAGGCGCTGATGGCATCCTGACTTACTTTGCCGTCCGTGCTGCTCAATTGTTACGAGAGCAAAAATAGCCCTCCCAGGAACATTCGATGAATACCGAAGGACTCACTGAAGTTGCCGTAAAAGACGCTCAACCTGTGGTGGAGCCAATCGCCGAAACCCCGCCGGAGCTGGAGCCTGCTCCTCCCGCGGTGGTGGCCGAGCCCGTTGTTGCGGCGCCAGCGATTGCCATTCCCGGCCTGGATGACAGCAGCCTGTACATCCATCGTGAGCTCTCGCAACTGCAGTTCAATATCCGCGTGCTGGAACAGGCGCTGGATGAGTCCTACCCATTGCTGGAGCGGTTGAAGTTTCTGCTGATTTTCTCCAGCAACCTGGACGAGTTCTTCGAGATTCGTGTGGCCGGCCTGAAGAAGCAGATCACCTTCGCTCGCGAACAGGCTGGCGCCGATGGCCTGCAACCGCACCAGGCCCTGGCTCGCATCAGTGAACTGGTGCATGGCCACGTCGATCGCCAATACGCGATCCTCAATGACATTCTGTTGCCGGAACTGGAAAAACATCAGGTCCGCTTCATCCGTCGCCGTTACTGGACCACCAAGCTCAAGACCTGGGTTCGTCGTTACTTCCGCGACGAAATCGCCCCGATCATCACCCCGATCGGCCTCGACCCTACGCACCCGTTTCCGTTGCTGGTGAACAAGAGCCTGAACTTCATCGTCGAACTCGAAGGCATCGACGCCTTCGGTCGCGACTCCGGCCTGGCGATTATCCCGGCACCGCGTCTGCTGCCGCGGATCATCAAGGTGCCGGAAGAAGTCGGCGGTCCCGGCGACAACTATGTGTTCCTGTCGTCGATGATCCACGCTCACGCCGATGACCTGTTCCAGGGCATGAAGGTCAAGGGCTGCTACCAGTTCCGCCTGACCCGAAACGCCGACCTCGCGGTCGATACCGAAGACGTCGAAGACCTGGCCCGCGCCCTGCGCGGCGAGTTGTTCTCCCGTCGTTACGGTGACGCGGTGCGGCTGGAAGTCGCTGACACTTGCCCGAAACACCTGTCCGATTACCTGCTCAAGCAGTTCAACCTGCACGAGACCGAGTTGTATCAGGTCAACGGCCCGGTCAACCTGACCCGGCTGTTCAGCATCACCGGCCTGGACAGTCATCCGGAGCTGCAATACACCCCGTTCACCCCGCAGATCCCGAAACTGCTGCAAAACAGCGAGAACATTTTCAGCGTGATCAGCAAGCAGGACATCCTGCTGCTGCACCCGTTCGAGTCGTTCACCCCGGTGGTCGACTTGCTGCGTCAGGCGGCCAAGGATCCTCACGTGTTGGCGGTTCGTCAGACGTTGTATCGCAGCGGCGCCAACTCGGAAATTGTCGATGCGCTGGTAGACGCTGCGCGTAACGGCAAGGAAGTGACGGCAGTGATCGAATTGCGTGCGCGGTTCGACGAAGAGTCCAACCTGCAACTGGCCAGCCGTCTGCAAGCGGCCGGTGCGGTGGTGATTTACGGTGTGGTCGGCTTCAAGACCCACGCCAAGATGATGCTGATTTTACGCCGCGAGGCTGGCGAGATTGTCCGCTACGCCCACTTGGGTACCGGCAACTACCACGCGGCCAACGCCCGTCTGTACACCGACTACAGCCTGCTGACCTCCGATGACGCCTTGTGCGAAGACGTCGGCAAACTGTTCAGCCAGTTGATTGGCATGGGTAAAACCCTGCGCATGAAGAAACTGCTGCACGCACCGTTCACGTTGAAAAAGGGCATGCTCGACATGATTGCCCGGGAGACGCAGTTCGCTCTCGACGGCAAACCGGCACACATCATCGCCAAGTTCAACTCGCTGACCGATCCGAAGGTCATCCGCGCGTTGTACAAGGCTAGTCAGTCGGGGGTGCGTATCGATCTGGTGGTGCGTGGCATGTGCTGCCTGCGACCGGGCATCGCCGGGGTGTCCCACAACATCCACGTGCGCTCGATCATCGGTCGCTTCCTGGAACATACCCGGGTCTTCTACTTCCTCAACGGCGGCGAAGAGCAGATGTTTCTGTCCAGTGCCGACTGGATGGAGCGCAACCTCGACAAGCGCGTCGAGACTTGCTTCCCGGTCGAGGGCAAGAAGCTGATTTTGCGGGTCAAGAAAGAGCTGGAGCTTTATCTGACCGATAACACCCACAGCTGGAGTCTGCAGGCGGACGGTCGCTACATCCGCAACACGCCAACCGGCAACCAGAACCCGCGCAGTGCCCAGGCCACCTTGCTTGAGCGTTTGGGCAGCCCGATCCTGACCGTTCGTTAACGTAGATTCGGTTGATACAAAAAAGGGCGATCCATGTGGATCGCCCTTTTTTGTTCCCGCCCGAGCGGTGAATGACTTGTGGCGAGGGAGCTTGCTCCCGTTGGACTGCGCAGCAGTCCCTCTTTTTGGGGCCGCTTCGCAGCCCAGCGGGAGCAAGCTCCCTCGCCACAGTGTTTAGCGAACGTTCAGCACGAAGCTGACGCGGGTCAGCCATTCCGCTTCCAGAGCGAAGTCGGCCTGGGTCAACTGATTGTCGTCCAGCCAGTGTTCCGGGAACAACACATCCAGGCTGTCGCCATTGGCGTGCAGCACGACTTGTGGCATTTCCTGGGTACCGCGGATGTGGTGGAACAGAATCGCAAAGCGCAGCAGCACGCACAGGCGAATCAGCTTGATGCCGTCGTCGCCGAATTCGGCGAACTTGTCCTTGGGAATGTTGCGTCGGTGGCCCCGCACCAGCAGCGCGAGCATTTGCTGGTCTTCGCGGGAGAATCCGGCCAGGTCCGAGTGCTCGATCAGATAGGCGCCGTGCTTGTGGTACTGATAGTGGGCGATGTCCAGGCCCACTTCATGGACCTTGGCGGCCCAGCTCAGCAGTTCGCGCCAGACACCGTCATCCAGCTGCCAATCCTCGGCCACCTGATCGAAGGCATGCAGCGCCTTGCGTTCGACCCGCGAGGCTTGTTCCAGATCAACGTGGTAACGCTCCATCAGCGAACTGAGAGTGCGCTCACGGACGTCTTCGTGATGATGACGGCCCAGCAGGTCATAGAGCACGCCTTCGCGCAGGGCGCCTTCACAGTGATCCATGCGTTGCAGTTCGAGGGAGTCGAAGATCGCTTCAAGAATCGCCAACCCGGCGGGGAAGATCGCCCGGCGGTCGGGCTTGATGCCTTCGAAATCGATTTTCTCGACATCGCCGAGTTTGAACAGCTTGCGCTTGAGCCAGGCCAGGCCTTCGGCATTCACTTCGCCAGTGCCATGCCCGCCGGCCTTCAGCGCCAGGCCGATGGCGCGAATGGTGCCCGAGGAGCCGATGGCTTCATCCCAGGTCAGGCGGTGCAGGGCGTGCTCGATGCTCATGATCTCCAGCCGCGCCGCGGTGTACGCCTGGGCATAGCGGGCCGGGGTGATCTTGCCATCCTTGAAATAGCGCTGGGTATAGCTGACGCAGCCCATTTGCAGGCTTTCGCGCAGCAGCGGTTCGAAGCGCTGGCCGATGATGAATTCGGTACTGCCGCCGCCGATGTCGGCTACCAGGCGCTTGCCCGGCGTGTCGGCGAGGGTGTGAGAGACGCCGAGGTAAATCAGGCGCGCTTCTTCACGGCCAGAGATGACTTCTACCGGATGGCCAAGAATTTCTTCGGCGCGGTGGATGAATTCGGCGCGGTTACGGGCTTCGCGCAGGGCGTTGGTGCCGACGATCCGCACGGTGCCGGGCGGCATACCGCTGATCAGTTGGGCGAAACGCTTCAGGCAATCGAGCCCGCGCTGCATGGATTCTTCGCTGAGTTGACGTTCTTCGTCGATGCCGGCGGCCAGCTGAACCTTCTCCCCGAGACGTTCGAGAATCCGGATTTCGCCGTTCTGGGCCTTGGCCACGACCATGTGAAAGCTGTTGGAGCCCAGGTCGATTGCGGCGATCAGGGACAGATTCTTGGCTTGGGATTGCGGCATGGTCAGGGGGTCTCGGTCGATAACCTCGACATCCTGCCACGATCAAACGCTGCCGCCAACGCGCAGTGTTCAAAGCGTTGATCCGAGGCAGAAAAGTCGATGACCGCTGCGCGGTCAATCGCTAGCAGGCTAGCTCCCACATTGGAATGCGTACCCCTGTGGGAGCTAGCCTGCTAGCGATGAGGGCATTAAAGACACTGAGGCTCTTTCAGGCTGTCGCTTCAACAGTGCCAATGAAATTCGCCAGCTCCGCCGTCTGCGGGTTGGCAAACAACACCTTCGGATCACCCACCTCATGCACCTTGCCCTGGTGCATGAACACCAACTTATCCCCAACCTCGCGGGCAAAGCGCATTTCATGGGTGACCATGATCAGCGTCATGCCCTCCTTGGCCAGTTGCCGGACCACGCTCAGCACTTCGTTGACCAGTTCCGGGTCCAGCGCCGAGGTGATTTCATCGCACAACAGCACCTTCGGCGACATCGCCAGCGCCCGGGCAATCGCCACCCGCTGTTGCTGGCCGCCAGACAGTCGGTCGGGGAAGGCATCAAATTTTTCCCCCAGCCCGACCCGTTCCAGCATCTGCCGCGCCAGTTCGGCGGCTTTGGCTTTTGGCACTTTCTGCACCACTTGCGGCGCGAGCATGACGTTTTCGCCCACGGTCAGGTGCGGGAACAGATTGAACTGTTGGAACACCATCCCGACTTTCTGCCGCAGGCTGCGCAGGTCGGCGCGGGCGGCGTCGAGGTATTCGCCGTCGACTTCGATTACGCCGTCATTAATCGATTCCAGACCATTGAGGGTGCGCAGCAAGGTGGATTTGCCCGAGCCGCTACGGCCGATGATCGCCACCACCTGGCCTTCGTCGACACTCAGGTCGATGCCTTTGAGCACATGGTGGTCGCCGTAATATTTATGCAGGGCGGAAATTCTAAGCAGAGGCATGCAGTCTCCTTTCCAGGTAGCGCGCACTGAGGGACAAGGGGTAGCAGAGCAGGAAGTAACCGAGCGCCACCAGGCCGTAGACCATGAAGGGCTCGAAGGTCGCGTTGGCGAGCATGCCGCCGGTCTTGGTCAGTTCGGTGAAGCCGATGATCGAGGTGACGGCGGTGCCTTTGACCACTTGTACCGAGAAGCCCACGGTTGGCGCCACGGCGATACGCAGGGCTTGCGGCAGAATCACGTAACGCAGTTGCTCCAGCGGGTTGAGCGCCAGGCTCGACGAGGCTTCCCACTGGCCGTTGGGGATCGAGTCGACGCAACCGCGCCAGATCTCCGCCAGGTAGGCGCTGGTGAACAGCGTCAAGGCGATCGCCGCCGCCATCCACGGTGAAATCTCCACACCGGCCAACGCCACACCGAAAAACACCAGAAACAGCTGCATCAACAACGGCGTGCCCTGGAACAGTTCGATGTAGGTGCGGGCGAAGTGGCTGGGCAGGGATTTTTTTGAAATCCGCATCACCATGATCAGCAGACCGATCAGCCCGCCGCCGATAAACGCCACCAGCGACAACGCCAGGGTCCATTGCAGGCCCGTGAGCAGGTTGCGCAGGATGTCCCAGAAGGTGAAATCGCTCATTGGCTGCTCCTTGCTATGTAGCGCCGGCCGATCCAGTTCAGCAATTGGCGGATCAGCAGCGCCATGCACAGGTAGATCAGTGTGGTCAGGGCATAGGTTTCAAAGGCGCGGAAGTTACGCGATTGAATGAAGTTGGCGGCGAAGCTCAGCTCTTCGGTGGCGATCTGCGAACAGACAGCCGAGCCGAGCATGACGATGATGATCTGGCTGCTCAGGGCCGGCCAGACCTTGCCCAGCGCCGGCAACAGAACCACGTGGCGGAAGGCTTCGAAGCGCGTCAGTGCCAGGGCGGCTGCAGCTTCCAGCTGCCCGCGAGGGATCGCTTGAATGCCGGCGCGGATGATCTCGGTCGAATAGGCGCCAAGGTTGATCACCATCGCCAACACCGCCGCCTGCCATTCGGAAATCTGCAGGCCCAGCGACGGCAAACCGAAGAAGATGAAAAACAACTGCACCAGGAATGGCGTGTTGCGGATCAACTCGACGTAAACCCCAAAAATGCCGGCGAACGGGCGGATATTCCACGCCCGCACCAGTGCCCCGACGATACCCAGGCCGACCCCGAGCACCGCGCCAATGGCCGTCAACTCAAGGGTGAACAGCGCACCGCGCAGCAGCAGGTCGGTGTTTTCCACCACCGGCAAGAAATCGAACTGATAAGCCATAAGTCGTCTCCGCGAACGATCAGAGATCGGCTGGCAGCGGTTCTTTCAGCCAGGTTTGCGAGTTCTTTTCCAGCGCACCGTCCGCCTTGGCCGTGGTGAGGATGTCGTTGACCTTGCCCAGCAGCGCCGGCTCGTTCTTGTTCACGCCAACGTAAACCGGCGAGTCCTTGAGCTTCACTTTCAGCGCCGGCACGCGTTTCGGGTTTTTCTCGCTGATCGCTACCATCACTACGTTGCCGCTGGCGATCAGGTCGACTTGGCCAGCGAGGTAGGCGGCGATGGTCGAGTTGTTGTCTTCGAAGCGTTTGATGGTCGCGCCTTCGGGGGCGACTTTGGTCAGCTCGATGTCTTCAATGGCGCCACGGGTGACGCTGATGGTTTTGCCCTTGAGATCGTCCAGGCCCTTGATGGCGGCGTCTGGCGGGCCGAACACGGCGAGGTAGAACGGTGCGTAGGCACGGGAGAAGTCGATGACTTTCTCGCGCTCAGGGTTCTTGCCGAGGCTGGATATCACTAGGTCGACTTTGCCGGTGGTCAGGAACGGAATGCGGTTGGTGCTGTTGACCGGGGTCAGTTCGAGTTTGACCTTGAGTTGGTCGGCCAGTAGTTGGGCGGTGTCGATGTCCAGGCCGCGAGGTTTCATGTCCGGACCGACCGAACCGAATGGTGGGAAGTCCTGGGGCACCGCGACTTTGAGGGTGCCGCGTTTGACCACATCCTCCAGACCGTCGGCGTGGGCGGGGGCCTGGCTCAGCATCAGGCTGGCAAACAAGGCGGCGAGGAGGGCGCTGTAACGCATGGTCATGGCAAATCTCCGGATCGGCGGGAAGTGATTTCTGCGGATCGACAGAGCACAGGCCATGCCAAGATTCGGTTTTGGGGGACGCAGGCCACGGTTTTGCTGGTGTCGTTCGGTCTTACTGGTCTGAACAGTTGGGGGCGTTTCGCACCCTGATGGCGCACCCGTGAAAATTCCCGAACCCCCATGGGGCACGACTTGCCGGACGTCACGAATAGCTTTACAACTAGCCGCTCATTGGCCTGGTTCGTCTGAAAAACCATGAATTCGATTTCTCGCGCGGTACCCGAAGTGGCGCTGCAAGCCATCCGCAAGCTGATCACCGAACAAGGTTTCGGGGCGGGGGATGCCTTGCCCTCGCAACGGGACCTGGCGGTGCAATTGGGGGTCAGTCGGGCGTCGTTGCGTGAGGCGTTATCGTCCCTGAGTGCGCTGGGCGTGATCAGTATCCAGCCGGGCAAGGGCGTGTTTGTGCAATCACCGGTGGATCTGCCCCGGGGCGATGCGGCACCGGGCTGGCCGTTCGCGGCCCAGGCATCGCCGCTGGACATCTTCCAGTTGCGCTATGCGCTGGAAGGTTTTGCCGCCGGGCTGGCGGCCGTGACCCTGAGCACTGAGGAACTCGATGCCCTGGAAGACAATGTCGCGGCCATGCGCAACGAACTGCGTGCCGCCGACTTCGATGCAGCGGCGCGACTGGATTTCGAGTTTCACCGGCGCATCCTCCTGGCCAGCGGCAATCAGGCGATGCTGAGCATTCTGACGGCCAGCGCCGACATCTTCCTGGAGAGTCAGAAGCTACCGTTCATCCGGGCCGAACGGGCCATGGAAACCTGGCAGGAACACCGTAAAATCCTCCGTGCGCTGGCTCGTCGGGCCTCTGGCGCCGCGCAGAAGGCCATGCAGGAACATGTGCGCAACGCCGCCCTGCGTACCGGAATTGCGTTCGTCGCTCCCGCCACCCCATGACTTGAGCTATACCCAAACTCATGGGCCACCATAGCGAGACTCAATCATCTGCGGCTTCCTGAACACGGGAAGGGCGGCTATGATGGGCCACGTTTTTTATTGCTTACAACCCGGAGACATCCATGAGCAGCGATCTTATCAAGCACGTCACCGACGCTAACTTCGAAGAAGAAGTACTGAAGGCTGCTGGCCCTGTGCTTGTTGACTACTGGGCTGAGTGGTGCGGCCCTTGCAAAATGATCGCCCCGGTTCTGGACGAGATCGCTGGCACCTACGCTGGCAAGCTGACCGTCGCCAAACTGAACATCGACGAAAACCAGGAAACCCCGGCCAAGCACGGCGTACGTGGTATCCCGACGCTGATGCTGTTCAAGAACGGCAACGTCGAAGCCACCAAGGTCGGCGCGCTGTCGAAGTCGCAATTGGCTGCTTTCCTCGACGCCAACATCTAAGCGTTGTTATAAAGCGTCATGAAAAGGCCCCGTATAATGCGGGGCCTTTTCGTTATTGAGGGCTAGACGCTCCGAAACTCAGGTGGTACATTCGGCCCCGCACTGGTTTCTCCACTGCCCCCTGCTAGCCGTCGCCGACGCACTCCTTTTCGAATAAGTACGCGATCCTGTCGCCTTCTCTGCGGCGCGGCCTCATTAAGCCAAAAGCTTAATTTCCCCCCTCCATAAATGATTACGTCATTCCTATATGAATCTGACTGAACTCAAGCAAAAGCCGATTACCGAACTGCTCGAATTGGCCGAACAGATGGGCATAGAAAATATGGCCCGTTCGCGCAAGCAGGACGTGATTTTCTCCCTGCTCAAAAAGCACGCTAAAAGCGGCGAGGAAATCTCCGGTGATGGCGTGCTGGAGATTCTCCAGGACGGCTTCGGCTTCCTGCGCTCCGCTGACGCTTCCTATCTCGCCGGCCCAGACGACATCTACGTCTCGCCGAGCCAGATCCGCCGCTTCAACTTGCGCACCGGTGACACCATCGTTGGCAAGATCCGCCCTCCAAAGGAAGGCGAGCGTTATTTCGCACTGCTCAAGGTCGACACGATCAACTACGATCGTCCCGAGAACGCGAAAAACAAGATTCTCTTCGAGAACCTGACCCCGCTGTTCCCGACCGTGCGCATGAAGATGGAAGCCGGCAACGGTTCCACCGAAGACTTGACCGGTCGTGTCATCGACCTGTGCGCCCCGATCGGCAAAGGCCAGCGCGGCCTGATCGTTGCCCCGCCGAAAGCCGGTAAAACGATCATGCTGCAGAACATCGCGGCGAACATCGCACGTAACAATCCTGAAGTTCATCTGATCGTATTGCTGATCGACGAACGTCCGGAAGAAGTGACCGAAATGCAGCGCACCGTGCGCGGCGAAGTGGTTGCCTCGACGTTCGACGAGCCGCCAACCCGCCACGTGCAGGTTGCCGAAATGGTGATCGAGAAGGCCAAGCGCCTGGTCGAACACAAAAAGGACGTGGTGATCCTGCTCGACTCCATCACCCGTCTGGCGCGTGCCTACAACACCGTGATCCCGAGCTCCGGCAAGGTACTGACCGGTGGTGTCGATGCCCACGCCCTGGAGAAACCGAAACGTTTCTTCGGTGCTGCACGGAACATCGAAGAAGGCGGCTCGCTGACCATCATCGCTACCGCGCTGGTTGAAACCGGCTCGAAGATGGACGAAGTGATCTACGAGGAATTCAAAGGCACCGGCAACATGGAACTGCCTCTGGATCGCAAGATCGCTGAAAAACGTGTGTTCCCGGCCATCAACATCAACCGTTCCGGTACTCGCCGCGAAGAGTTGCTGACGGCCGACGACGAACTGCAGCGTATGTGGATCCTGCGCAAGCTGCTGCACCCGATGGACGAAGTCTCTGCCATCGAGTTCCTGGTCGACAAGCTGAAACAGACCAAGACCAACGACGAGTTCTTCCTGTCGATGAAACGTAAGTAAGTCGCAGAAAGTCAGCAAAAGCCGGGGAAACCCGGCTTTTTGCTATCTGATTTTTGATCAATGGCAGTTCGTGGTTCTGAATAGAGGGGTTCGGCGCTAAACTGCCTGCCCCGAACGCCACGGCCAACACGAGGCTCACGCATGCAGTATCGCGACTTGCGCGACTTTATCAGCGGCCTGGAAAAGCGCGGCGAACTCAAGCGCATCCAGGTTCCAGTGTCCCCAGTGCTCGAAATGACCGAGGTCTGCGATCGCACGTTGCGCGCCAAGGGCCCGGCGCTGCTTTTCGAAAACCCTACCGGTTATGACATTCCAGTACTCGGCAACCTGTTTGGCACCCCCGAGCGCGTGGCGCTGGGCATGGGCGCAGAAGCTGTCAGCGAGTTGCGCGAAATCGGCAAGCTGTTGGCGTTCCTCAAGGAACCCGAGCCGCCGAAGGGGCTGAAGGACGCTTGGTCCAAGCTGCCGATCTTCCGCAAGATCATTGCCATGGCACCGAAAGTCGTCAAAGACGCGGTGTGCCAGGAAGTGGTCATCGAAGGCGACGATGTCGATCTGGCGATGTTGCCGGTACAGACCTGCTGGCCGGGCGACGTCGGTCCGCTGATTACTTGGGGTCTGACCGTTACCAAAGGGCCGAACAAGGATCGCCAGAACCTCGGCATCTACCGTCAGCAAGTGATCGGCCGCAACAAGGTGATCATGCGCTGGTTGAGCCACCGTGGCGGCGCGCTGGACTACCGTGAGTGGTGCGAGAAACACCCCGGCCAACCGTTCCCGGTGTCCGTGGCCCTGGGCGCTGACCCGGCAACCATTCTTGGTGCTGTGACGCCCGTGCCGGACAGCCTCTCCGAATACGCTTTCGCCGGTCTGTTGCGCGGCAATCGCACCGAGCTGGTGAAGTGCCGCGGCAACGACCTGCAAGTGCCGGCCACCGCCGAGATCATCCTTGAAGGCGTGATCCATCCGGGCGAAATGGCCGATGAAGGTCCGTATGGCGACCACACCGGCTACTACAACGAAGTCGACAGCTTCCCGGTGTTCACCGTCGAGCGCATCACCCACCGGATCAAACCGATTTACCACAGCACCTACACGGGTCGTCCGCCGGATGAGCCGGCGATTCTCGGCGTGGCGCTGAACGAAGTGTTCGTGCCGATCCTGCAAAAGCAGTTCCCCGAGATCACCGACTTCTACCTGCCGCCCGAAGGCTGTTCGTACCGCATGGCCATCGTGACCATGAAGAAGTCGTATCCCGGGCATGCCAAGCGGGTAATGCTGGGTGTCTGGTCGTTTTTGCGACAGTTCATGTACACCAAGTTCGTTATCGTCACTGACGACGATATCAACGCACGGGACTGGAACGACGTGATCTGGGCCATCACCACGCGCATGGACCCCAAGCGCGACACGGTGATGATCGACAACACGCCGATCGACTACCTCGACTTCGCCTCGCCGGTTTCCGGCCTGGGCTCGAAGATGGGGCTCGATGCCACGCATAAATGGCCAGGCGAAACCACCCGCGAGTGGGGCCGGGTCATCGTCAAGGATGAAGCCGTTACCCAACGGATCGATGCCATCTGGAATCAGTTAGGAATAGATTGATGCGTGTAACCTTGCAGCCCTCCGGAGCAGTGCTAGAGATTCTGCCCGGCGAGCGAATTCTCGATGGCGCGCGGCGCCTGGGCTATGAATGCCCGCAAAGTTGTCGCAACGGCAATTGCCATGTGTGCGGCGCGTTGCTGGTGGAAGGGCGGGTCGAACAGGCCGGTGATGTGCGCGACCATGGCGAGTTCTACACTTGCATTGCAGAGCCGCTGGAAGACTGCATCGTGCTGTGGGATGGCGTGCTCGCGCTGGGAGAATTGCCCGTGCGCAGCGTGTCGTGTCAGGTCATTGAATGCAGGGACGTCGGCGGCGATACCTGGCGCGTGCGTCTGCGTGCGCCAGCGGGCAAGCCGCCGCGCTATCACGCCGGTCAGTACCTGATGATCGAGCGTGAGAACGGCGAGAAATCCGCCTTCTCCCTGGCCTCTGCACCGCATTCCGGACGCGATCTGGAAATTCATGTACTGGCGCGCGAAAGCAGTGCGCTGAGCCTGATCGAACAGCTTCAGCGCAACCCGATGGTGCGCATCGAGATGCCGTTCGGCGATACCCATCTGGCGGAACTGCCGGACGGTCCACTGGTGCTGATTGCCGCCGGTACCGGCATGGGTCAGATCCACAGTCTGATCGAACATTGCCGGGCCACGGGATTCAAGCATCCGGTGCATCTGTATTGGGGCGTGCGTCGTCCCGATGACTTTTATGACATTGAGCATTGGGATGAATGGGAAAAGCTGCCCAATCTGTTCCTGCATAAAGTCGTCAGCGATCAATGTGGCTGGGGAGGGCGCTGCGGCATGTTGCATGAGGCGGTGTGTGAAGATTTCCCTGATTTGAAAGCCCTGCACGTCTACGCCAGCGGCTCTCCGGCCATGGTCTATGGCACGCTGGATGCGCTGGTCGAAGCGGGGATGGATGCCCATCAAATGCGCGCGGATGTGTTCGCCTACGCCCCCCGATCTTGATCCACGATCTTAAATCGTTATAACTCCCCATATAGCCGATCGGTATTTATAAATTTTTATAAATGCCGGTAGGTTATATCTCATTCAGGCAATAAGTTTTAGAGCGCCGCCATGGCACTTAAATTGCCTTAAACCATATGTGCCTTATTGTTACAGCGGTGCGTTCTATTAAGTAATTCTTCACCCGCGGGGAGCTGAACGCTATTCGCCATGAGCGCCATTGAATCTGCTTTTTTGAATCTGGCTTACCCTCCGCGGCTCGATCTGGGGCCGCAGCTTACGCACGAACAATTGCTCAGCTCGATGCAATCGACCATGGCGCGCCACAAGGGTGGGCCGGTCTGGCTGTTTGCTTATGGTTCGCTGATCTGGCGTCCAGAATGCGCGGCTGTGGAGCGAGTGCGCGGTCGCGTGCATGGCTACCATCGCGGTTTGTACCTGTGGTCCCACGAACATCGCGGTACACCGGAAGTGCCCGGGCTGGTGTTTGGCCTGGATCGTGGCGGCTCATGCAGCGGGTTTGCCTATCGCTTGCCCGAAGAGCAACTCGAAGCTTCGCTTTATGCGCTCTGGCAGCGTGAAATGCCATTCCCGTCCTATCGCCCACACTGGCTCAACTGCCGTCTTGAAGATGGAAGCCAGGTTCAGGCATTGGGATTCGTCTTGGAACGGCACCTGCCCAGCTATGCCGGCAACTTGCCGGATCATGTGCTGAGCCAGGTGTTCGAAAGCGCTTGCGGGCGTTATGGCACCACTCGCGAATATGTCGAGCAGACCGCTCACGCCCTGCGTAGCCACGCCATGCCAGACCGAAATCTGGAGGCGCGGCTCAAGCGTTGCAAATCAAAGACCGATCAGGCGATCGCTTCGCGGCTCTGACTGGCGACTTGCTTGTGCCACAGCGTTGGCGCAAGGAAGGCCATCGCCAGCAGGCATGCGCCGATCAGCAAGACGAAACCGCCGTCCCAGCCGAAGTGGTCCACGGTGTAGCCCATCGCTGCACTGGCCGCAACTGAACCACCCAGATAACCGAACAACCCCGTGAAGCCTGCTGCAGTCCCGGCGGCTTTCTTCGGCGCCAGTTCCAGCGCTTGCAGACCGATCAGCATCACTGGGCCGTAGATCAGGAAGCCGATCGAGACGAGCGCGATCATGTCGACGGTCGGGTTGCCGGCCGGGTTAAGCCAGTAAACCAGTGTCGCCACGGTCACCAGCGCCATGAACACCATGCCGGTCAGGCCACGGTTGCCACGGAAGATCTTGTCCGACATCCAGCCGCACAGCAGCGTGCCCGGGATCCCCGCCCACTCGTAGAAGAAATACGCCCACGAGGTTTTATCCACGGTGAAGCCTTTGGCTTCCTTGAGGTAGGTCGGTGCCCAGTCCAGCACGCCGTAACGCAGCAGGTAGACGAAGACGTTAGCCATGGCGATGTACCAGAGCATTTTGTTGCGCAGCACGTACTTGACGAAGATTTCCTTGGCGCTGAATTCCTCTTCGTGGCTAGCGTCGTAACCTTCCGGGTAGTCGTTCTTGTACTTCTCGATCGGCGGCAGGCCCACCGACTGTGGCGTGTCGCGCATGGTCATGAAGGCAAACACCGCGACGGCCAGAGCCACCGCTGCCGGTACGTAAAACGCGGCGTGCCAGTCATTGAACAGACCCATGCCGAGCAAGAACAGCGGGCCGATCAGGCCGCCGCCGACGTTGTGTGCCACGTTCCACACAGACACCACGCCACCGCGCTCCTTCTGCGACCACCAGTGCACCATGGTTCGGCCACTCGGTGGCCAGCCCATGCCTTGGGCCCAGCCGTTGATGAACAGCAGGATGAACATCATGGTCACGCTGGACGTTGCCCAAGGCGCGAAGCCGAAAACGAACATCACGCCGGCCGACACCAGCAGGCCAAATGGCAGGAAGTAGCGCGGGTTGGAGCGGTCGGACACCAGGCCCATGAGGAACTTCGACAGGCCGTAGGAAATCGCAATCGCCGACATTGCCAGGCCCAGTTGACCACGGGTGTAACCCTCGTCGATCAGGTACGGCATTGCCAGGGAGAAGTTCTTGCGCAGCAGGTAGTAACCCGCATACCCAATGAAAATCCCGGCGAAGATCTGCCAGCGAAGGCGTCGGTAGGTGCTGTCTATTTTTTCTTCAGGCAATGGAGCCTGATGTGCGGCAGGACGAAAGAAAGCAAACATTCAAGAGCTCCAGAATTCTTGTTTTGACTGCGGATGCGAATGTTACAGTTTCGTTACCGAAAATAGCACCGGTTCGCATCGGCAAAACAGCGGAAATGTTGGAGATCGCATGTTCCTTTATGAACATGTCGCTCAGGTATAAATGAGGGTCGGTGTGGGGATGACGGAACCAGGTCGCAAGGCTGCGACCTGGCTAGAAAATAATCAGCGAACCTGCACGACCACTTTCCCGACCGCCTTGCGCTGGCCAAGGTCATTGATGGCTTGCGCCGCGTTGCTCAGCGGATACACCTGCGACACCAGTGGCTTCAACTTGCCCTCGGCAAACCAGCCAAACAACTGCTGGAAGTTTGCCGCGTTGTCCTGAGGTTGGCGCTGGGCAAAGGAGCCCCAGAACACGCCGACTACCGCGGCACCTTTGAGCAGCGCCAGGTTCACAGGCAGCTCCGGGATTCGTCCGCTGGCGAAACCGACCACCAGTAGACGGCCGTTCCAGGCAATGGCGCGGATAGCCTGGTCGAACAAGTCGCCGCCCACCGGATCGTAGATCACGTCGGCGCCCTGGCCGTCGGTCAGGCGTTTGATCTCATCCTTGAGGCTGGTTTCGCTGTAGTTGATCAACTCATCGGCGCCGGCAGCCTTGGCCACCGCGAGTTTTTCCGCACTGCTGGCGGCGGCGATCACGCGAGCACCCATGGCTTTGCCGATTTCCACCGCGGCGAGGCCGACGCCGCCGGAAGCGCCGAGCACCAGCAAGGTTTCGCCAGGTTGCAGGTTGCCCCGTTGTTTGAGGGCGTGCATCGAAGTGCCGTAGGTCATGCTGAATGCGGCGGCGGTGTTGAAGTCCATCGATGGCGGGATCGGCAGCACGTTGTAACCCGGCACCGCGACCTGCTCGGCAAAACTGCCCCAGCCAGTCAGCGCCATGACCCGGTCACCGACCTTGAGGTGGCTGACCTTTTCGCCTACCGCACTGACCACGCCGGCTGCTTCGCCGCCCGGTGAAAACGGGAAGGGCGGCTTGAACTGGTATTTGCCCTCGATGATTAACGTGTCCGGGAAATTCACCCCAGCCGCATGCACGTCCAGCAGGATTTCATTCTTCTTCGCGACAGGACTGGCGACGTCTTCCAGCACCAGCGATTCGGCAGGGCCGAAGGCTTTGCACAGCACGGCTTTCATCAGGGCTATTCCTTTGGGAGTGATGGCCGATAAGTGTAGGTGTGTGAGTCATTGGGTCAACGAGCATGCCCGACCCTGATAGTCAGCCATAAGCTTGTGCTTGAGCGGCGGGCCGTTATGCTTGGCCGCAAACCGGATAAGGAGCGAATTGTGAAAGCGTGGATCATGTTGATGCTGGCCCTGTCTCTGCCTGTGGCAGCGATGGCCGAAGAAGCCAAAGAAGGTGAAGCCCCGAAGGTCAACTACATCACCCTGAGCCCGCCATTCGTGGGCAACTATGGGCTGGACGGCACGCCGAAGCTCAAGGTCTACAAGGCCGATGTGGCGTTGCGGGTGACCGGTGACGAGGCGACCAAAGCGGTAAAGGCCAATGAGCCATTGATACGTAATCAGCTGGTGGCGTTGTTTGCCCAGCAGACCACTGAAGCCATGAACAATGTCGAAGCCAAGGAAAAGCTGCGTCAGGAAGCCTTGAAGCAGACCCAGCAAGTGATGAACGATGAGACCGGCAAGCCGGTGGTTGAGGATTTGTTGTTCAACAACCTGATAATTCAATAAGTCTTTTGCTGTCCGGGCGGGCCTCATCGCGAGCAGGCTCGCTCCCACAGGGGTCTCCAGTGTAGGCAGATTCAGTGTGGGAGCGAGCCTGCTCGCGATAGCATTCTTTCAGTCACTGCATGGCTCAAGACCTTAATGCAATTACCACCGCCCACTGCTCGGCTGTCACTGGCATCACCGATAGCCGCGAACCCTTCTGCACCAATGGCATCTCGGCCAACGCCGTTTGCTGCTTCAGATAATCGAGCTTCAGCACTCTGGAAAACGTCTCGACGTGAGCAACATCAATCGCGCTCCAGGCGTTTTTCTCGGCAGTGGCCTTCGGATCGAAGTAATGACTCTCCGGCTCCAGTGCCGTCGGGTCCGGGTACGCTGCCTCGACAATCTTGCCGACCCCGGCAATCCCCGGCTCCGGGCAACTGGAGTGATAGAAGAAAAACTCGTCGCCCACCGCCATGGCCCGCAGGAAGTTGCGCGCCTGGTAGTTGCGAACCCCGTCCCAGCGCGCTCGGCCAAGCTTCTCCAGGTCTTTGATAGAGAGTTCGTCGGGCTCGGATTTCATCAGCCAATAGGCCATGGTTTTGCTCCTTGCGAGGTGAGTGGGCAAGTGGTCGGGCAATTTTATGACAAACCGACGGTCGGTTGACGCCAGCGTTTGCGTGTCGGTTCACGTTGTCGCAAAATGCCGGCCTTCTAAGCTTGACGCTGCTGCACGGCCTACACCTACAACGGAAACCGCTGCTGTCATCGTGTTGATGTGCCTTTGGGGGGCAATCGATGAAACGCAAACCGGATTTACTATGGATATTGGTTATTTTGTTCGGTTTGGGCGTCGTGACCACCGGCTATGCCCAAAGCCTGTGGGCCAACAAGACCGATGCTCCCGTCGAGATCGCGCAGCAACAGCCGTCGGCCTTCAAACGCTGAACCTGTCTTTCGACGCCGCTGAAATCAGTGGCGTCTAGTCCGCGAAATACCACGCCTTGTCCGTGACCGTTCCCTGCAGCGGCACATCCCAGCTCGCCTGAGCCAAACGTTGAACCTTCTGACATTCATGGGCCAGGCCCAGCAGCGTCGGCTTGCGCCAGTTTTTGCGGCGCGCCAGGTACGCCAGGCTTCGGTCGTAGAAACCACCGCCCATTCCCAGGCGTCCGCCAACATCGTCAAACCCCACCAGCGGCAACAACACCAGATCCAGCGCCCAGACCTTGCGTTGTCGGGCGATGTTGTGCCGAGGTTCTGGGATGCGAAAACGGTTGGGTTTGAGCTTTTCGCCGGGACGAATCCGCTGGAACACCATTTTGGTCCTTGGCCAGGCACTGAGCACTGGCAGATACGTCGCCTTGCCCCGACGTTGCGCAGCACGCATCAGCAGGCGCGGATCGATTTCACCGTCGGTGGGCAGGTATAGAGAGATGTGTTTTGCGCGGCGGAACAGCGGGTGCTGGGCCAATTGTTTATACAGCCCGCGAGCGGCCTCGCGCTGCTGACAAGGGGTCAGTGCGCGGCGGGCCTTGCGCAGCATGCGTCGAAGTTGCGGGCGGGGCAGCAGCGCAGGTTCGGTCATGGATTCAGGCTTCGAAGTGCGAGTACTAAAGCGTACCCGTAAAAAAGCCGATGCCGGTATTTAAACCGGCATCGGACTGGAATCAGGCTCCCCGGATGAACCGCTGTCGACTTAGCCCTTGAACCCGAAAGTTCAAGGTGGAAGATGCAGTAGGCTTTAAGGCTTTCCGTCTAGCGGACATGCACACCAGCCCAACGTGCAACCTCCAGGGTAGTGCGAATCGGCTCAGGGACGTCGTCAACTGGCAAGCACCCCAGGGAGTGATGCGAGTATACCCCAAGCGGTTTCGCGTTTCAGCCCTTGGTGACATCCGGATCGGTCGACAGCACCAGATCGACGCGGTCCAGCAGGTCGCGAACCTGCTCGCGGGTCGATCCGCTGGCCTGCACATCCGGGCGTTCTTCCTTGTGCAGAAGATCGTGCGTGATGTTCAGCGCGGCCATCACGGCGATGCGGTCGGCGCCGATGACTTTGCCGCTGCTGCGAATTTCGCGCATCTTGCCGTCCAGATAACGGGCAGCGCTCACCAGGTTGCTGCGCTCTTCCTGGGGGCAAATGATCGAATATTCTTTGTCGAGGATCTGCACGGTAACGCTATTGCTTGAACTCATGAGTCTTGCTCCAGGGCCTTGAGGCGCGAAATCATCGATTCGACCTTACGCCGGGCGATTTCATTTTTTTCAATGAGATGCGCGCGTTCCTCGCGCCAGCTCTTTTCCTGAGCTAATAGGAGTCCATTCTGACTCTTTAGTTGCTCGACCCGAGTAATTAGCAGCTCGAGTCTGGCCATCAGCGCTTGCAGGTCGGTGTCTTCCATTGTGTCCACTGGTTGTGTCTGATGCGTGATAGCTGGCGGACAGCCTTTAATAGTCTTGGCGAGTCTGTCGATGTAGGATACAAGGCCTTCATTCTAGACATAGCGCCGTCTGGCGCCTAGCTGCCCATGACCATTGCGAATTCCCCGTATCAAGCCTTTGCCACCCTGCTGACTTCCAGCGGCCACAACGTCTCGCCTGCCGAACTGCATGGCCTGCTGCTCGGGCGCAGTTGCGCCGGCGCCGGTTTCAATGCCGAAGAGTGGTTGATCGATGCCGCCGAACTGCTGGAAAGCGAGCCGCAGGACAATGTTCGCAACGCCCTGATCGGCCTGCAAGAGATGGTCAAAGGCGAACTCACCGGCGACGACGTGACCGTCGTTTTGCTGCTGCCGACCGATGACTCACCACTGGCTGACCGCGCCGCTGCACTGGGTCAGTGGTGCCAGGGCTTCCTCAGCGGTTTCGGCCTGAACTGCCGTGACAGCAGCATGCTGAGCACTGAAGCCACCGAGGTGTTGCAGGATCTAGCGGCGATCTCCCAGGTGCAAGATGCCCTGGAAGAGTCCGAAGACGGCGAAAGCGACTACATGGAAGTGATGGAGTACCTGCGCGTCGCGCCGCTGCTGCTGTTCTCCGAAACAAAGAAAGCCGACGTGCCGCCAGCCGCCAAACCGTCGTTGCATTAATCGCGTGCCAGGGAAAGCCATCTGCCCATGATTCATATCCCGAAATCGGAATACAGCCGTCGCCGCAAGGCGCTGATGGCGCAGATGGAACCCAACAGCATCGCCATCCTGCCTGCCGCCGCGGTGGCCATCCGCAACCGTGACGTCGAGCACGTCTACCGTCAGGACAGCGACTTCCAGTACCTCAGCGGTTTCCCCGAGCCTCAAGCCGTCATCGTCTTGATGCCCGGCCGTGAGCACGGTGAATACGTGCTGTTTTGCCGGGAACGTAATGCCGAACGGGAATTGTGGGATGGCCTACGCGCCGGCCAGGAAGGCGCGATCCGCGACTTCGGCGCCGATGACGCCTTCCCCATCACCGACATCGACGACATCCTGCCGGGCCTGATCGAAGGCCGTGACCGGGTGTACTCGGCCATGGGCAGCAACCCGGAATTCGATCGGCACCTGATGGACTGGATCAACGTCATCCGCTCTAAAGCGCACCTCGGCGCCCAGCCGCCGAACGAATTCGTTGCCCTGGATCATCTGCTTCACGACATGCGCCTGTATAAATCGGCGGCAGAAGTGAAGGTAATGCGCGAAGCCGCACGGATTTCCGCCCAGGCCCATATTCGTGCGATGCAGGCCAGTCGTGCCGGTTTGCATGAATTCAGCCTGGAAGCCGAGCTCGATTACGAGTTCCGCAAGGGCGGGGCGAAGATGCCGGCCTATGGCTCGATCGTCGCCGCCGGGCGCAACAGTTGCATCCTGCATTACCAGCAGAATGACGCAGTGCTCAAGGACGGCGATCTGGTGCTGATCGACGCCGGTTGCGAGATTGACTGCTACGCCAGCGACATCACCCGCACCTGGCCGGTCAATGGCAAGTATTCACCGGAGCAGAAGGCGATTTACGAGTTGGTGCTGGCTTCCCAGGAAGCCGCGTTTGCCGAAATCGCACCGAACAAACACTGGAATCAGGCACACGAAGCCACGGTCCGGGTGATTACCGCCGGTCTGGTGAAGTTGGGCCTGTTGCAGGGCGACGTCGACGAGTTGATCGCCAGCGAAGCCTATAAAGCGTTTTACATGCACCGCGCCGGCCACTGGCTGGGCATGGATGTGCACGACGTTGGCGAGTACAAGGTCGGCGGCGAATGGCGCGTGCTGGAAGTCGGCATGGCGCTGACGGTCGAGCCGGGTATTTACATTGCGCCGGACAACCAGAACGTGGCGAAGAAATGGCGCGGCATTGGCGTGCGCATCGAGGACGACGTGGTGGTCACCAAAACCGGTTGTGAAATCCTGACTAACGGCGTGCCGAAAACGGTCGCCGAGATCGAAGCCTTGATGGCTGCCACACGGACACAAGCGGCATGAGTCGAGTCAATCTGGCAATCATCGGCGGTGGCCTGGTTGGCGCCAGCTTGGCGTTGGCGTTGCAGGCCGGGGCCAAGGCCCGTGGCTGGAAGATCGTGCTGATCGAACCGTTTGCCCCCGGCGACACTTATCAACCGAGTTATGACGCCCGCTCTTCGGCGCTGTCCTTCGGTGCACGGCAGATTTATCAACGGTTGGGCGTGTGGCAGGAAATCTCCCGCCGCGCCGAGCCGATCAAGCAGATTCATGTCTCCGATCGTGGACGTTTCTCCACCGCGCGACTGTCGGCGATGGAAGAGGGCGTTCCGGCGCTAGGCTATGTGGTGGAAAATGCCTGGCTTGGCCAATGCCTCTGGCAAGGTCTGGACAAGGACGTGATCAGTTGGCGCTGCCCGGCGGAAGTTACCCGCATGGAGCCGCTGACCGACGGCTATCGTCTGACGCTCAACGATGAAACCATCCTGGAATGCGACCTTGCAGTGCTCGCCGATGGCGGCCGTTCCGGCTTGCGTGAGCAACTGGGGATCGGCCTCAAGAAACGCCCGTATAACCAGAGCGCGCTGATCGCCAACATCACCCCCAGCGAAGCGCACAACGGCATGGCCTTCGAACGCTTCACCGACGACGGCCCGATGGCCTTGCTGCCGCTTCCGGAAAACCGCTGCGCCTTGGTCTGGACCCGTCTGGGCATGGACGCGCAACGGCTGGCAGCCCTTGATGACCGCAGCTTTCTCACTGAGCTACAGGGCATATTCGGCTATCGCCTCGGCACGCTGAAGCAGGTCGGCGCACGGCATTTGTATCCGCTGTCGCTGATCGAGGCCGAGGAACAAGTCCGCCCGCATCTGGCGATTCTCGGTAACGCCGCTCACAGCCTGCATCCGATTGCCGGGCAGGGTTTCAACCTGTCGTTGCGTGACGCCCAGGCGCTGGCCGACAGTTTGTTGGGCAGCGAGACAGCGCCCGGCGACTTCGCCACCTTGCAGGCCTACCGCGAGCGTCAGCGCATGGATCAGAACCTGACCGTGGGCTTCTCCGATCAGGTCACCCGGTTGTTCGGCAGCACTCAGCCGCTGGTTTCCCTGGGCCGCAACATCGGCCTGCTTGGCCTCGATTTGTTGCCGCCGGCCAAACGCTGGTTCGCCCGGCAGGCCATGGGCCTGGGTACGCGTCCCGATGATTAAGCGAAAACCAGGCAGGGTGCACCTGCAAGTTGATATTCATGATGGCGCGAGCACTTGGGTGACGCGGGTCGAGAAAAACCTTTATGTGCGGCTCAAGCCGCAAGCGAGACAGGCTTAAAGCATGGAAATGCGCGCAGATCTGCTGATTGTCGGGGCCGGAATGGTCGGCAGTGCCCTGGCGCTGGCGTTACAAAACAGTGGGCTCGAAGTCCTGCTGCTGGACGGTAGTCCCCTGAGCGTCAAACCCTTCGATGGGCAGGCTCCGTTCGAACCGCGGGTGAGCGCTTTGTCGGCGGCCAGCCAGCGAATACTCGAACGTCTGGGCGTTTGGGATGGCATCGTCAGCCGGCGCAGCAGCCCCTATACGGACATGCACGTCTGGGACGGCAGCGGCACCGGGCAAATCCATTTCTCGGCGACCAGCGTGCACGCCGATGTGCTCGGGCATATCGTCGAAAACCGCGTGGTTCAGGACGCCTTGCTCGACCGGCTGCACGACTGCGATCTCGGGATGCTGGCGAATGCGCGTCTGGAACAAATGCGCCGCTCCGGTGACGACTGGTTGCTGACCCTGGCCGATGGCCGCACCTTGCGGGCACCTTTGGTGATCGCGGCGGATGGCGCCAACTCGGCCGTTCGGCGCCTGACCGGCGTTGCGACGCGCGAGTGGGATTACATGCATCACGCGATCGTTACCAGTGTGCGCAGCTCAAAATCTCATCAAATGACCGCCTGGCAGCGTTTCACCGACAATGGCCCGCTGGCGTTTCTGCCGCTGGAGCGGGATGGTCAAAAGGATTGGTGCTCGATCGTCTGGTCGACCACGCCGAGCGAAGCCGAGCGCCTGATGGCGCTGGATGACGAAGGCTTCTGCAAGGAGCTGGAGCGGGCCTTCGAAGGCTGTCTCGGCACGGTGCTCAGCGCCGACCCGCGTTTGTGTGTGCCACTGCGTCAGCGTCATGCAAAACGTTACGTGGCTGAAGGCCTGGCGCTGATCGGCGACGCGGCCCATACCATCCATCCGCTGGCCGGGCAGGGCGTGAACCTCGGTTTTCTCGATGCCGCGGTGCTGGCCGAAGTGCTGCTGCAAGCGGTCACGCGCGGCGAACGGTTGGCGGACGTGAAAGTGCTCAGTCGCTATGAGCGTCGGCGCATGCCCCACAACCTGGCATTGATGGCGGCGATGGAAGGGTTCGAGCGCTTGTTCCAGGCCGATCCATTGCCGGTACGCTGGTTGCGCAATACCGGGTTGAAGATGGTCGACCAGATGCCTGAGGCCAAGGCGTTGTTCGTCCGTGAAGCGCTTGGGTTGATTGGGGATTTGCCGGCGTTGGCCAAGGCCTGAGATCTTCGTTGGGGCTGATGGCCTCTTCGCGGGCAAGCCTCGCTCCTACAGGTTTTGTGTCGTTTGCCAATGTCGCGGTTGACCCAATCCCTGTAGGAGCGCGGCTTGCCCGCGAAGGCGTCGGTACATCCACCATCAATCTCGGTTATGCAACATCCGGTAACTCCTCCACTCACTGTTCGATTGAGAAGCGAAATGTGAGTCCTTATCATTTGGCCCCACTTTCCCCATTCGAGAGACCGCTTCCATGTTGGCACCCAAGCGTCTACTGACCGCACTGGCCCTGACCCTGATTGGCAGCACCGCCGCCCAGGCCGCCGACGAGGTGGTGGTTTACTCCTCGCGTATCGATGAGCTGATCAAGCCAGTCTTCGATGCCTACACCCAGAAAACCGGCGTGCAGGTGAAGTTCATCACCGACAAGGAAGCGCCGCTGATGCAGCGGATCAAGGCAGAGGGCGAAAATGCCACCGCCGACCTGCTGCTGACCGTCGACGCCGGCAACCTCTGGCAGGCCGAGCAGATGGGCATTCTCCAGCCGTTCACTTCCAAGGTGATCGATGCCAACATCCCGCTGCAATACCGCGCTTCCTCCCATGCCTGGACCGGCCTGAGCCTGCGGGCGCGGACCATCGCCTACTCCACCGACCGGGTGAAGCCCGGTGAGCTGACCACCTACGAGGCGCTGGCCGATAAGCAGTGGGAAGGCCGCCTGTGCCTGCGCACGGCGAAGAAGGTCTACAACCAGTCCCTGACCGCCACGATGATCGAAGTCCATGGCGCCGAGAAAACCGAGAAGATCCTCAAGGGCTGGGTCAACAACCTGTCCACCGACGTGTTCTCCGACGACATTGCCGTGCTGGAGGCGATCAACGCCGGTCAGTGCGATGTCGGCATCGTCAACACTTACTACTACGGCCGTTTGCACAAACAGAAGCCGGACCTGCCAGTGAAGCTGTTCTGGCCGAATCAGGGCGACCGTGGCGTGCACGTCAACCTGTCGGGCATCGGCCTGACCAAACACGCACCGCATCCGCAAGCTGCCAAGGCGCTGGTGGAATGGATGACCACGCCTGAAGCACAGAAGATTTTCGCCGACGTGAACCAGGAGTTCCCGGCCAACCCTGCCGTTCAGCCTTCAGCTGAAGTAGCGAGTTGGGGCAAGTTCGTGGCCGACACCTTGCCGGTAGAAATCGCCGGCAAGCGTCAGGCGGAAGCGATCCGGATGATGGATCGGGTCGGCTGGAACTGAAGCCACCGTTACTATGGCGAGAGGCTTGCCTGTGGCGAGGGAGCTTGCTCCCGTTGGGTCGCGAAGCGATCCTGAAGGCATCGGACTCCGCTCGATCGAGATGATCTGATAACCTCCTGCGGCTGCTACGCAGCCGAACGGGAGCAAGCTCCCTCGCCACAGAGTGGGGCCGACTACGATCTGCGTTGGCACCAAATTTTCTAGAGAATTACCTTGGCCCACCCCGCCCAACGCCGCTGGTATCCCCTGGTCTTCGCCATTGCTGCGCTGGTCCTGCTGCCCCTGAGTGTCCTGCTTCTTTCCTGGCAAACCATCGATCAGCAGATCTGGTCCCACCTGTGGGACACCCAGATGCCGCGACTGCTGGGCAATACCCTCACGCTGGTCCTCGGCGTCGGTTTCGGCGTAACGCTGCTGGGCGTCAGCCTGGCCTGGCTCACCAGCCTCTGCGAATTCCCCGGGCGGCGTTGGCTGGACTGGGCGCTGATGTTGCCCTTTGCGATTCCTGCTTACGTGCTGGCATTCGTCTTTGTCGGCCTGCTGGATTTTGCCGGCCCCGTGCAAACCTTGCTGCGCGAATGGTTCGGCAGCGGCCTGAGGCTGCCCCGAGTGCGCTCCACCGGCGGTGTGATTCTGGTGCTGGTGCTGGTTTTCTATCCGTACGTTTACTTGTTGGCGCGTAGCGCATTCCTGGCTCAGGGCAAAGGCTTGATGGAAGCAGCGCGAGTCCTTGGGCAATCCCCATGGCAGGCGTTCTGGCGCGTGGCGTTGCCGATGGCACGTCCGGCCATCGGCGCGGGAGTGGCGTTGGCGCTGATGGAAACCCTGGCGGATTTTGGTGCCGTGTCGGTATTCAACTTCGATACGTTCACCACCGCTATCTACAAAACCTGGTACGGCTTTTTCAGTCTTTCCACGGCTGCGCAACTGGCCAGCCTGTTGCTGTTGGTGGTGATGGTCGTGCTGTATGGCGAGCGCCGTGCCCGCAGAGCCCATCGGGCGAGCAACGAACGACCGCGAGTCAAGGCGTTGTATCACCTGCACGGGGTCAAGGCGCTGGCGGCCATGAGCTGGTGCGGTCTGGTATTTGCCTGCGCTTTCGTCATTCCCGTGCTGCAACTGGTGGTGTGGTTCTGGCAACGTGGGCGCTTCGATCTGGATGAGCGTTACACCGGATTGATCATCCATACCCTGTACCTGGGCGGCATAGCGGCGTTGATCACCGTCAGTGTCGCTCTGGTGCTGGCCTTTGCCCGTCGCTTGGCGCCGACCCGGGCGATCCGTTCCGGTATCAGTCTGGCCAACCTTGGCTACGCCTTGCCGGGCTCGGTGCTGGCGGTGTCGATCATGCTGGCGTTCAGTTACCTGGATCGCGAACTGGTGATCCCGCTGTCGGGATGGCTTGGCGGCGCGGGCAAACCGTTGCTGCTGGGCAGTCTGTCGGCGTTGTTGCTGGCCTATCTGGTGCGTTTTATCGCGGTGGCTTATGGACCGCTGGAAAGCAGCCTGGCGCGAATACGGCCCTCTTTGCCCGAAGCAGCACGTAGCCTTGGCGTCAGTGGGCCACGACTGTTTTTCAAAGTGTATCTGCCGTTGCTGCTGCCGGGCACGTTGAGCGCGGCGTTGCTGGTGTTCGTCGATGTGCTCAAGGAAATGCCCGCGACCCTGCTGATGCGCCCGTTTGGCTGGGACACGCTGGCGGTGCGGATCTTTGAAATGACCAGCGAGGGCGAGTGGGCGAGGGCCTCGTTGCCGGCACTGACCCTGGTGTTGGTCGGGTTATTACCGGTCATCGGATTGATCCGACGTTCGGCGCATCGAAACACGTAGGTGTCAGTCCTACACCTTGCGGCTACAATGCGCGGCATTCGGTGCGGTCCGTCTTTCAGACCGGGTCGCTGAAACGGCTGAAAGCCTTTTATTTCAAGGCATTTCAACCCGTACAGCGCCTGTCCGCACCTTCGCCACGCCCGGAAGGAGAAACCCATGGGACAGCGTACGCCTCTGTATGACCTTCATCTCGCCCTCGGCGCGAAGATGGTCGATTTTGGCGGTTGGGATATGCCTCTGCATTACGGCTCGCAGGTCGAGGAACACCATCAGGTGCGCCGCGATTGCGGGGTTTTCGATGTATCCCACATGACCGTGATCGATGTTGACGGCCCCCAGGCCAAGGCCTGGCTTCAGTATTTACTGGCCAATGACGTCGAGCGTCTGCACAGCCCCGGCCGTGCCTTGTACAGCGCCATGCTCAACGAGCACGGCGGCATCGTCGACGACATGATCGTCTACCGCCTCGAGGAAGGTTATCGCCTGGTGGTGAACGCCTCCACCCGTAATCAGGATCTGGCCTGGATGCAGGCTCATCTCGGTGACTTCGATGTGCGGCTCAACGAGCGCTCCGAGCTGGCGATGCTGGCCATTCAAGGGCCTCACGCCCGGCACAAGATTGCCGAACTGGTGACTCAGTCCCGTGGCACGCTGATTCAGCAGCTCAAATATTTCGAAGGTCAGACTGACGGTGACTGGTTCATCGCGCGTACCGGTTACACCGGTGAGGATGGTCTGGAAATCGTGCTGCCCGCCGACCAGGCACCGGGCTTTTTCAACGATCTGGTGGGCGCGGGTATTTCCCCGATAGGCCTCGGCGCGCGCGATACCTTGCGTGTCGAAGCCGGCATGAACCTCTACGGTCAGGACATTCATCAAGAAGTTTCGCCATTGGCCTCCAACATGGCCTGGAGCATTGCCTGGGAACCGGCCACGCGCCAGTTCATTGGCCGCACTGCCCTGGAAGCCGAACAGGCCAATGGCGTACAGCACAAACTGGTGGGTCTGGTCCTGGAAGAACGTGGGGTTTTACGCGCGCATCAGGTGGTTCGCATCGCCGATGTTGGCGAAGGGGAGATCACCAGTGGTAGTTTCTCTCCTACGCTTAGCAAGTCGATTGCACTGGCGCGCGTACCGGTGGCCACCGCCGACCGCGCCGAAGTGGAAATCCGTGGCAAGTGGTACCCGGTTCGAGTGGTCAAACCGACCTTCGTACGCCACGGCAAAACCTTGATCTAACTTTTTTTGGCGGGCAATGACCGCTGACATTTTTCTTGAGGACACAGAACATGAGCGAAATCCCTGTCGACCTGCGTTTTGCCGAAAGTCACGAATGGGCCCGTCTAGACCATGATGGCGGCGTGAAAGTGGGTATTTCAGACCATGCTCAGGAAGCCTTGGGTGACGTCGTGTTCGTTGAGCTGCCGGAAATCGGCAAAGTGTTCGCTGCCGGCGAGGCTGCGGGTGTCGTCGAGTCGGTCAAGGCTGCCTCCGATATCTACTCGCCAGTTTCCGGCACAGTCATTGCCGTCAACGAAGAGTTGGCCAACAACCCTGAACTGGTCAACAGCGCGCCTTATGACAGCTGGTTCTTCAAACTCGAGCCAAGCGATACCTCCGAACTGGACAATCTGCTGCTCGATGCAGTTGCCTACAAGGCTGCCATCGGCGAATAAGCCTTCAGCGTTACCTCAAAGCCCCGATTATCCGGGGCTTTTTTGTATCTGCCAACTTGATGCGCTGAGGACTAAATGTGGGAGCGGGCTTGCTCGCGAAAGCAATTAATCATTCAGCGTATAGGGCGACTGACCCACCGCTTTCGCGAGCAAGCCCGCTCCCACAGGGTAAGTGTCAAGCTCCCCACAGGCTCGCTGTCGGCAGCGACTGCTATGCTGGTTTGACCGCATTGCATCGACGCCGAGCGCCAGTCAAGAGAGAGCCCGTCATGTCCCAGTTGCCGTCCTTGAGCCAGTTACGCGACCCCAATACCTTCCTGCGCCGCCATCTGGGCCCCGATGCCGCCGAGCAGCAGGCGATGCTCGACAGCCTCGGTCTTGGTAGCCGGGTCGAGCTGATCGAGCAGACGGTGCCGCCGGGAATCCGCCTCAACCGGCCGCTGGACTTGCCACCGGCCCTCGACGAAGAAGCCGCGCTGGCCAAGCTGCGGGGCTACGCCGAGCAGAACCAGGTCTGGACCAGTCTGATCGGCATGGGATACCACGGCACCCTCACGCCGGCCGTCATCCTGCGCAACGTGCTGGAAAATCCCGGTTGGTACACCGCCTATACACCCTATCAACCAGAGATCGCTCAAGGCCGGCTCGAAGCGTTGCTGAATTTCCAGCAGCTGACCATCGACCTGACCGGCCTGGAACTGGCCAACGCCTCGCTGCTGGATGAAGCCACGGCGGCAGCCGAGGCCATGGCGCTGGCCAAGCGCGTGGCCAAATCCAGAAGTAACCTGTTTTTCGTCGATGAGAATTGCCACCCGCAGACGATTTCCGTGGTGCGAACCCGGGCCGAAGGGTTCGGTTTCGACCTGATCGTCGACGCTGTGGATAACTTGAAACAGCACCAGGTATTCGGCGCTCTGCTGCAGTATCCAGACACCCACGGTGAAGTGCGCGATCTGCGCCCATTGATCGATCATCTACATGCCCAGCAAGCCTTGGCCTGTGTGGCGACCGATCTGCTAAGCCTGCTGTTGCTGACCCCGCCGGGGGAGCTGGGCGCCGACGTGGTGTTCGGTTCGTCCCAGCGCTTCGGCGTGCCCATGGGTTACGGCGGTCCCCACGCGGCGTTTTTTGCCAGTCGCGATGAATACAAACGGGCGATTCCCGGGCGGATCATCGGCGTGTCGAAAGATGCTCGCGGCAACGTTGCCCTGCGCATGGCCCTGCAAACCCGCGAGCAACATATCCGCCGGGAGAAGGCCAACTCCAACATCTGTACCGCCCAGGTGCTGCTGGCCAATATCGCCAGTTTCTACGCGGTCTACCACGGCCCGGAAGGGCTCAAACGGATTGCCCAACGCGTCCATCGACTGACCTGCATCCTCGCTGCCGGCCTGGAGCGTCATGGGATCATTCGTCTCAACCAACATTTCTTCGACACCCTGACCCTGGAGGTCGGTGGCACTCAGACCGCGATCATCGAAAGTGCCCTGGCGGCGCAGATCAACTTGCGCATTCTCGGCCGTGGGCAGTTGGGCCTGAGCCTCGACGAAACCTGTGATGAAACCACCGTGGCGAAGCTGTTCGATGTGTTCCTGGGTGCCGACCATGGGCTCAACGTCGACGAACTGGACGCTGAAACCCTGGTGTCCGGTATTCCTGCCGGGTTGCAGCGCAGTACGCCTTATCTGCGTCATCCGGTGTTCAACGCTCATCACAGCGAAACCGAAATGCTGCGTTACCTCAAGCAACTGGAAAACAAAGACCTGGCACTCAACCAATCGATGATCCCGCTGGGCTCCTGCACCATGAAGCTCAATGCCACCAGCGAGATGATCCCCATCACCTGGCCACAGTTCGCCAACCTGCATCCGTTCGTGCCGAAAGAGCAGGTGGTGGGTTATTCCTTGATGATCGCGGAACTGGAGCGCTGGCTCTGCGCGATCACCGGTTTCGATGCGATCTGCATGCAGCCCAACTCGGGCGCTCAAGGCGAATACGCTGGATTGTTGGCGATTCGCAAATATCACGAGAGCCGCCATCAGGGCGCGCGGAATATCTGCCTGATCCCGTCCTCGGCCCACGGCACCAATCCGGCTTCGGCGCAAATGGCCGGGATGCGGGTGGTGATCGTCGAGTGCGACGAGGGCGGTAATGTCGATCTGGATGATCTGAAGGAAAAGGCCACGGAGGCGGGGGATAAACTCGCCTGCCTGATGGCGACCTATCCGTCGACTCACGGGGTCTACGAGGAAGGCATCAGTGAAATCTGTGAAGTTATCCACAGTCATGGCGGTCAGGTGTACATGGATGGCGCCAACCTTAATGCGCAGGTTGGATTGGCACGGCCGGCAGACATCGGTGCCGACGTGTCGCACATGAACCTGCACAAAACCTTCTGCATTCCCCACGGCGGTGGCGGACCGGGGATGGGCCCGATCGGCGTTCGGGCGCACCTGGCACCGTTTGTTGCCAATCACCCGGTAGTGCCAATCGATGGCCCGCTGCCGGAAAACGGCGCAGTGAGCGCGGCACCTTGGGGCAGTGCAAGCATTCTGCCGATCAGCTGGATGTACATCGCGATGATGGGGCCGCAACTGGCGGATGCGAGCGAGGTGGCGATTCTCGCCGCGAATTACCTGGCGCAGCATTTGGCCGGCGCATTTCCAGTGCTCTACACCGGGCGCAACGAGCGAGTGGCCCACGAGTGCATTCTCGATTTGCGACCGCTCAAGGCGCAGACCGGCATCAGTGAAGAGGACGTTGCCAAACGCCTGATGGACTACGGCTTCCATGCGCCGACCATGTCATTCCCGGTGCCGGGGACGTTGATGGTCGAACCGACCGAGAGTGAATCGAAGGCGGAGCTGGACCGTTTTATCGGCGCGATGCTGAGTATCCGCGCGGAAATCACCGAGGTGCAGAACGGCAACTGGCCGGCAGAGGACAACCCGCTGAAACGCTCGCCGCATACCTTGGCCGACATCACCGGGGTTTGGGAGCGGCCGTACAGCATCGAGCGGGCGGTGACGCCGGATGCTCACACCAAGGCCCATAAGTACTGGCCGGTGGTGAACCGTGTGGACAATGTCTACGGTGACCGCAATCTGTTTTGCGCGTGTGTGCCGGTGGACGAATACCGCTGACAGAGGGAGGCTGATCGTTCCCACGCTCTGCGTGGGAATGCATCCCGGGACGCTCCGCGTCCCAAGAGCGGACGCAGAGCGTCCATGGCGGCGCTACCACGCGGAGCGTGGGAGCGATCATCGACAATTAAGGGGCAAAAAAAATGCCGCTCATGTGAGCGGCATTTTTGTTCAGCAACGAACCTTATTTCGAGGCGATGGCATTCTTCGCCAGGATGGCGTTCGCCAGTTCCATGTCCGTGGCTTGCAGGCCAGGGTTATCGGCGCGGACTTTCTGCATGGCGGCTTCCAGGTAGGGGCCGCGAATGGCGCCGTCACTGGCGACAAAGCTGCCGGCGTCGTCCTGGGCGGCGACGACCAACTTGTGATCCCTGGAGGTCAGGTAGGAGGTACCGGTGGTGGCACCGGAAGTAAGAACGTTACGCAAAAAGCTGTCATCAGCCATTGCCGAACCGACTTGAAGGGACAACACGGCGAAGGTAGCGACAGCAAGTTTGAGACGCATAAAAGGTGACTCCACTGGGTTTTAACTGCGGGCTTTGATTGCCAATAACCCAATCGAGTTCCGTGACGTTAGTCGGCCCGCTCCACCAGTAAAATCGCCCCTTGCTGACCGACCACCCGAACACGGCTGCCGGATGCGGTGTCAGGCCCTCGGGCCATCCACACGCCGTCGGCGACCTTGATCTTGCCGCGGCCGTCGACAATCGCTTCGCTGACCACGAACACCTTGCCGATCAGTTCCTGTCCGCGCAGGTTCAGATTCGGCTGATCGCTGGCCCGTACCACGCTGTGCTGACGTCTCCACCAGTACAGGGCGGTGAGGATTGAAAAGACCGCAAACAACAACACCTGCAATTCCCAGGGCAGGTCCGGTATCACGAAGGTCAGCACGCCGACGGCGGCGGCTGCCATGCCGATCCACAACAGATAACCACCGGCCCCGAACACCTCGAGGATCAGCAGCAGCGTGCCCAGGGCCAACCAGCTCCAGAACGAAAACAGCTCCATAGGCACCGACCTCAGCCTTTCTTGCCGTCGAACGTGGCTTTGACGATTTCGCCAATGCCGCCGACTGCGCCGATCATCGAACTTGCCTCGAGCGGCATCAGGATCACTTTGCTGTTGTTGGCCGATGCCAGTTTGCCCAAGGCATCGATGTACTTCTGCGCAACGAAGTAATTGACCGCCTGCACGTTACCGCCGGCGATGGCTTCGGACACCACTTTGGTGGCTTGGGCTTCGGCTTGGGCCTGACGCTCCCGGGCCTCGGCTTCGAGGAACGCCGCCTGACGGCTACCTTCGGCTTCCAGAATTTGTGCCTGCTTTTTGCCTTCGGCGGTGAGGATCGCCGAGGCGCGCAAACCTTCGGCCTCAAGAATCTGTGCGCGTTTGATCCGCTCGGCTTTCATTTGGCCGGACATGGCGGCCATCAGGTCGGCGGGAGGGCTGATGTCCTTGATCTCGATTCGGGTGATCTTGATGCCCCACGGTGCCGTGGCTTCATCAACGGTGCGCAGCAGTTTTTCGTTGATGTTGTCGCGTTGACTGAGCATCGCGTCCAGCTCCATGGAGCCAAGCACGGTACGGATATTGGTTTGCAGCAGATTGCGGATGGCGTGTTCGAGGTTGTTCACCTCATAGGCGGCCTGGGCGGTGTTGACCACCTGGAAGAAGCACACGGCGTCGATTTGCACGGTGGCGTTGTCGGCGGTGATGACTTCCTGAGGCGGGATGTCCAGCACGCTTTCCATCACATTGATCTTGCGACCGATGCGGTCCATCACCGGAATGATGATGTTCAAGCCTGGTTTGAGGGTGTTGGTGTAACGGCCGAAATGTTCGACCGTCCATTCAAAACCCTGAGGCACCACTTTGAAGCCCATGAAAAGAATGGCTACGGTCAGTGCGACGAAAAGACTTAGTGCAATACCCATAACGGTCCCTGTCCAGTCTGGTGGAGTTGCGATGAGCAGAGTGTAGGGCAAAAGGCCTTGTATGCGGACTTGGAGGGGCCAGGAACTATGGCTACTGCCAGTCAGTCAAGAAGTTTGAGCGACGAAAATCCTGTGGGAGCGTGGCTTGCCCGCGAAGAATGCACCGCGGTTTTTCAGGTATTACGCGTCATCGTTCTTCGCGGGCAAGCCGCGCTCCCACAGGTTATGCGTCTTGACTTACCGGCCTTGGGGGCTGTTTATTTCTGCTCACTCTGGGGCGTCACTCGCAACACCTCTTCGATCGTGGTCAAACCCGCGGCCACTTTCTGCGCCCCCGACAAGCGCAAACTGCGCATGCCTTCCTTGAAGGCCTGACGCCGGACCGCGAGCAAATCGGTATCGGGGTTGATCAGCGCTTTGATGCCGTCAGTCAGCTGCATGATCTCGTACACCCCGGCGCGGCCGCGATAGCCGGTTTCGCGGCATTCCAGGCAACCGATGGCGCGTTGTGCATTGCCTGGCAGTGGCGCTTGCCAAGGCCGGGTCAGGGTTTGCCAGTCGTCCTCGCCCAAGGTCAGCGGCGCCTTGCAATGCGGGCAAAGGGTCCGGACCAGACGCTGAGCCATGACCCCGAGCACCGTGGCCTTGATCAGGTAATGCGGCACGCCGAGTTCCAGCAGGCGGCTGATGGCGCTCGGGGCGTCGTTGGTGTGCAACGTCGACAGCACCAAGTGGCCAGTGAGTGCGGCCTGAATCGCCATCTCGGCGGTTTCGAGGTCGCGGATCTCGCCGATCATGATGATGTCCGGGTCTTGCCGCATGAGTGCGCGCACGCCGGCGGCAAAGGTCAGGTCGATATTGTGCTGGACCTGCATCTGATTGAACGCCGGTTCGACCATTTCGATCGGGTCTTCAATGGTGCAGAGGTTGACCTCCGGCGTCGCCAGTTTCTTCAGGGTGGTGTACAGCGTGGTGGTCTTGCCTGACCCGGTCGGCCCGGTCACCAGAATGATGCCATTGGGCTGGCGGGTCATGTCTTGCCAGCGACGCAGGTCATCGGCGGAAAAACCCAACTGATCGAAATCCTTGAGCAGCACTTCCGGGTCGAAGATCCGCATGACCATTTTTTCGCCAAACGCCGTCGGTAATGTCGACAACCGCAACTCGACTTCGCCGCCATCCGGGGTTTTGGTTTTGACCCGGCCGTCCTGGGGTTTGCGCTTTTCCGCGACGTTCATCCGCCCCAGGCTTTTCAGGCGGCTGACGATGGCCATGGTCACCTGCGGCGGGAATTGATAGACGTTGTGCAGCACGCCGTCGATGCGAAAGCGCACCGTGCCTTGCTCGCGCCGGGGTTCGATGTGGATATCGCTGGCCCGTTGCTGGAACGCGTACTGGAACAGCCAATCGACGATGTTGACGATGTGTGCATCGTTGGCGTCCGGCTCCTGGTCGCTGGCGCCGAGGTTGAGCAACTGTTCGAAGTTGCCCAGGGTGCTTATTTGTTGATCAGCGTTGGTGGCGCCGGTGACAGATTTGGCCAGGCGGAAAAACTCCACGCTGAAGCGCTGGATGTCCACGGGGTTGGCCACCACGCGCTTGATTGGCAGCTTCAACACGTGTGTCAGGTCGGCTTCCCAGCTGCTGACGAAGGGCTGGGCGCTGGCCACGGTGACGGCGTCGCGGTCGATGCATACCGCCAGAATTTTGTGGCGTTGGGCGAAGGCATAGGACATCAACGGCGTGATGGCCGCGACGTTGATTTTCAGCGGGTCGATGCGCAAGTAAGGCTGACCGGCCTGCTGGGACAGCCAGAGCGTCAGGCTTTCCAGATCGAGGTGTTTGCCGGGACGGCTGAGGTCGTCCAGGTGTTGGCTGGCGATGAACTCCAGCGGGTGCTGCTGACCATTTATGGCGTGACGGCGGCGGGCGTTGAGTGCGTGTTCGGCCGAATCCTGGCTGATAAAGCCTTGGGCGACCAATTCACGCAGTAAATCATTGAGGTCCAGCCAGCGGTCCTGAGTGGCGAGTTGAACGGACATGCGGGCTCCTTATGAACAACCGTTCGCAAAGGATAGTCGCGCACCCGTAGACCGTTGGGCCACTACCCGACCAAGGCGTGTCGTTTCTTTTCAGCCTGCCGCCTGAGCCGGCTCTTCCCACGCAGAATCAGCCGCTTGCAGGTTCACCGAGCAGACGCTGATCAGGTTACGTAATTTTTCCGCGATCACTTGAGCACGGTGCCAGCTCAGGCCGTCCATGACGATGTCGACCGACAGCAGATCGTCCATGCGCTGTACGTTGACCTGCTGCGGCGTCAGAAACTGCAAGGCAAAAAGATTGAGCGCCCGACACAGCAGATCCGGCTCGGCCTCGGCCAGTAATTGATAGTGAACGCGGCAGTGGGCGTTGCTGACGTTCCAGACATCGGCGCGGGCGGGCGGGGTGTTCACGGCTTCTAAATGCGGCATGGTCGGGCTCCAAAATCACTGGAGGAATTTTTACATTCGGTGCCGGGCATTTCTTATCTATGATTGGGTTTATTGACGATTTATCGAATAGATCAATTCGACTTCATATCATCTACAGGTTTTTCTATGCACAGCGAGCTGGATGGCTACGACCGCAAGATTCTCGCGTTGCTGCAAGAGGACGCTTCGCTCTCCAGCGCGCAGATCGCCGAACAGGTGGGACTCTCGCAGTCGCCGTGCTGGCGGCGGATTCAACGGATGAAGGAGGAGGGGATCATTCGCGCTCAAGTGACGTTGCTTGACCGCAAGAAAATCGGCCTTAACACGCAGATCTTCGCCGAAGTCAAACTCAACGCCCACGGACGTTCGAACTTCACCGAGTTCACCGAGGCGATTCGCGGTTTTCCCGAAGTACTGGAATGTTATGTGCTGATGGGGTCGGTGGATTTCTTGCTGCGGATCGTTACGGCGGACATCGAGGCTTATGAGCGCTTCTTCTTCGAGAAGCTGTCGATGGTGCCGGGGATTCAGGAGGTCAACTCGATCGTGGCGTTATCGGAAATCAAGTCCACGACGAGTTTGCCGGTGTTGCGCTGATGATGTTCGAAGGCCTTTGTGGCGAGGGGGCTTGCCCCCGTTCGGCTGCGAAGCAGTCGTAAACCCAGCCAACCCGTTATGCCTGATGCACCGCGTTGGCTGGTTTTGGGAGTCCTTCGGCCTCCAACGGGGGCAAGCCCCCTCGCCACAGGGTACTTACAGACGCAGCAGGGTTTTCCAGGCGCGATTCTGATACACCGCGATCGCCTGGTGCTTACGCGCATCCAGCGATTCATCAGTGATCGGTTCGTTGGCCAGTTGCGTCAGTTTGTTCAGCTCACCGTACAGGCGATCCATTTCCGGGATCTCCAGTACGCCGCGGGCATGGTGCAGCCAGGCCTGGATGCGCTCGATACGCGGCAGCTGCTCGGCCAGGTCTTCCGGCTGTTGCTGGTAACGCTGCAATTGCAGCGAATTGGCTTCTTCGCCCAGCATGCGCGGCAGCCAGCTGCCCAGTTGTGCTGCGCCCTGGCGATTGCCGCGGACGTTGCGATCGGCGGCCCAGGTGCGGGCCAGCAGCCAGCGTGAAGTGTTCAGTGAGAACAGGCCCCAACGCACGTCTTCCAGCTCTTCGAGGAACTGCTCCGGCGCGGCTTTGCGCACGTCTTCGTCGTCCAGGCCGGCCTGCACCAGCGGTCGCCAGTCTTCCAGCAGGGCATCCAGCGCGACCCGCAGATCGTGAGTCGACTGACGCGGTGCGGCCTGACCGAGGCTGCTGATCAGCGCGCGCATTTCAGCGAGGTTCTCGACCCAGTCCTGCAACAGGCGCCAGTGGCCGTTGAAGCGATATTGCTCGGCCAGACGCTGGCTGCTGCTCAGCAAATGCCAGCTCAGGGCGGCGAACGCATCGTCCAGCGGCATTTCGGCGGTGATCTGCGGTGCTGGCAAGCTCAGCGAGTAGCTGTTGGCATCGAACAGGCGATAACCGCGTTCGGCCTTGCTGATGTCACACGGCATCAGCGCCAGTGTTGCAGCCAGTTCGGCGGCCAGCTCCAGCAGCGCAGCCGGTTCGCCTTCGCGCAGCTCCAGTTCCAGCTCGCAGATTTCTTCTTTCTGCTTGCCGACCACCACGTGACCCAGGTCCAGCGCGGCTTCGATGACCACTTTGGTCTTGCCACGGCCCCAAGCGATTTCCGCGCGTTCGCGAACGAAATCGGTGGTGAAGATGGCTTTCAGGGTTTTCTTGTCCAGCTCGGCCAGCTCTTCGGGCCAGCATTCACCGTCGAGTTTCTTAACGTCGAGCTTGGCTTTGGGCAAATTCCAGTCGTACTCGTTGCGCTCGGACAGACCGGCGACGCTCTGGCCGCGGGTCTTGAGGGTCTGAATCACTTCTTCGCCATCGCGGCGCAGGCGCAGGGCAACCTTGGCGCGGGCCAGGTCGCGCTCAGGCGTGTCGAAGTACTGGTTCATCAACTCACGGCGTTCCCAGCCACTTTTGTTGCGTTTTTTCAGTAACGGGTGCTCGCGCAGGGCGGCGAGGGTTTCGCGGCTGACGCGGAGTTTGATTTCGGTTTCTTTCTGCATGGCCGGAAAATCCAGGATCGGGAGCGCAGCCGGGGGAATGTGTGGCTGCCAAGGTCGTGCAGTGTACAGGACTCACCCGAGATAGGGTCTGTTGACGCTTGGTGACGACCGGGACGGGCCCCACTTGGCGCAGGGCTGCGTTGCTCGGAACTTATTTGGGACAACCAAACCACGTTCCTCGCGCCTTGCCCTGCACCAAGTGGGCCGCCGTCGCGGCTCGTCACCAAGCGTCAACACACCCTATGCGTCGCGGCGGTTTATTCCTGTCGCCGGATGGTTCTATGATGGACTTCAATTCGGGAGTTGGGAGTCAGCGATGCCTTTGCCGTCCATGAAAGATCAGTTCGCTGCGCTGATCGCCGCGCCGTCTGTCAGCTGTACCCAACCCAGCCTGGATCAAACCAATCGGCCGGTCATCGACTTGTTGGCGACATGGCTCGGGGACTTGGGTTTTGCCTGCGATATCCAGCAGGTCAGCCCCGGCAAATTCAATTTGCTGGCCAGTTTTGGCTCCGGCCCCGGCGGCCTGGTGCTGGCTGGTCACAGCGATACAGTGCCCTACGACGAGGCGTTGTGGCAGACCGACCCGTTGAAACTGACGGAAGTGGACGGTCGTTGGGTCGGCTTGGGCAGTTGCGACATGAAGGGTTTTTTCGCCCTGGCCATCGAAGCCGTCAAACCCTTGCTCGACCAACCGTTCAAGCAACCCTTGCTGATCCTCGCCACTTGCGATGAAGAAAGCTCGATGTCTGGCGCTCGCGCTCTGGCCGAAGCCGGACGTCCGCTGGGCCGGGCCGCGGTGATCGGCGAGCCGACCGGGCTGAAGCCGATCAGGATGCACAAAGGCATCATGATGGAACGCATCGACATCCTCGGCCAGAGCGGCCATTCCTCGGACCCGCGTCTGGGCCACAGCGCCCTCGAAGCCATGCACGACGCCATGGGCGAATTGCGCGGCCTGCGCCTGGCGTGGCAGCGCGAATTCCATAACCCGCAGTTCAGCGTGCCGCAGCCTACCCTTAACTTCGGCTGCATCCATGGGGGCGACAATCCCAACCGAATCTGCGGCCAGTGCTCGCTGGAGTTCGACTTGCGTCCGTTGCCGGGCATGGACCCCAAAGCGCTGCGCGCGGCGATTCTGCAGAAGCTCAATCCGATTGCCGAACGGCACAAGGTGAAGATCGATTACGCGCCGCTGTTCCCCGAAGTGCCACCCTTCGAGCAGGCCGAGGACTCGGAATTGGTGCGGGTTGCCGAAAAGCTCACCGGCCATCGCGCCGAAGCAGTGGCGTTCGGCACGGAAGCGCCTTATCTTCAGCGTCTTGGTTGTGAAACACTGGTATTGGGACCGGGTGATATCGCCTGCGCACACCAACCGGGGGAATACCTCGAAATGTCACGTCTGCAGCCTACCGTGCATCTATTACGTCAACTGATAGAACATTACTGCCTGACGCCGGTCGGTTGAGCGAAATCAATGTGGGAGCGAGCCTGCTCGCGATCGCGGTGTAACAGTCACTGAGATGTCGACTGCCATCGCGAGCAGGCTCGCTCCCACGGGGTATGTGATTTGTCTTACAAGCCTTGTAAATTGCCAGTGTCCCAACCCGTATTCATGAGGAGAGCGCGCGTGTCGCCAAGCCTGTTCCGACGATAACCATCAGCCCGCTGTGCGTTTACTGCTTTACCCTTTTTTCGGCTGCTATTTATTACAGGCCCAGGTTCATGCCCGAATACGTCAATTGGCTTCGTCACGCTTCGCCTTACATCAACGCCCACCGCGATTGCACTTTCGTCGTCATGCTGCCCGGCGACGGCGTGGAGCACCCGAACTTCGGCAACATCGTCCACGACCTGGTGCTGCTGCACAGCCTGGGTGTGCGACTGGTGCTGGTTCACGGTTCGCGCCCGCAAATTGAAACCCGCCTCGCTGCTCGCGGCCTGACCCCGCATTACCACCACGGCATGCGCATCACCGATGCGGCGACCCTGGAATGCGTGATCGATGCGGTCGGCCAACTGCGCATCGCCATCGAAGCGCGGCTGTCCATGGACATGGCCTCATCGCCAATGCAGGGTTCGCGCCTGCGGGTGGCCAGCGGCAATCTGGTCACGGCACGGCCGATCGGCGTACTTGAGGGTGTCGACTATCACCACACCGGCGAAGTGCGCCGTGTCGATCGCAAGGGCATCAATCGCCTGCTGGACGAACGCTCCATCGTGCTGTTGTCGCCGTTGGGCTACTCGCCGACCGGTGAAATCTTCAACCTCGCTTGCGAAGATGTCGCTACCCGCGCGGCTATTGATCTGGGGGCGGACAAGCTGCTGCTGTTCGGCGCAGATTTGGGCTTGATCGACGAAAATGGTCGTCTGGTCCGTGAATTGCGCCCGCAACAAGTACCGGCGCATTTGCAGCGTTTGGGCAGCAACTATCAAGCCGAGCTGCTGGATGCGGCCGCCGAGGCGTGCCGGGGCGGAGTGGCACGCAGTCACATCGTCAGCTATGCCGAAGATGGCGCGCTGCTGACCGAACTGTTCACCCGTGACGGTGGCGGTACGCTGGTGGCCCAGGAGCAATTCGAGGTTGTGCGTGAGGCGGCCATCGAGGATGTCGGTGGTTTGCTGGACTTGATCAGCCCGCTGGAAGAGCAGGGGATTCTGGTGCGGCGTTCCCGCGAGGTCCTGGAGCGTGAGATCGAGCAGTTCAGCGTGGTAGAGCGCGAAGGCATGATCATCGCCTGCGCGGCGCTGTATCAGATTGCCGATTCGGATGCTGGGGAGTTGGCGTGTCTGGCGGTGAACCCGGAGTACCGTCATGGCGGTCGCGGTGATGAACTGCTGGAACGCATCGAAACCCGCGCCCGGGCTCAAGGGCTGAAAACCTTGTTCGTGCTGACCACCCGGACCGCTCACTGGTTTCGTGAGCGGGGCTTCGTGCCGAGCAGCGTTGAACGTCTGCCATCGGCGCGGGCGTCGCTTTACAACTATCAGCGTAATTCGAAGATCTTCGAAAAAGCCCTGTGATTGCCACGGTCTGTGTTGGCTTTTGTGGCGAGGGAGCTTGCTCCCGCTGGGCAGCGAAGCGGCCCCAAAACCATCGAGCGCGTTATGACTGATTCACCGCGTTGTTGGATTGGGGAGTCCTCCGGCCTCCAGCGGGAGCAAGCTCCCTCGCCACAGGTTTTGCGTTTTACTCGGTGACAAATTTCGCGCTGACATAGGGCGAATAATCCGGCAGCACCGTCTCGACCTTCCCTTGCTCCTTCAAAAACTTCGCCGTCTCGCCAATCGCCTTGGCTGTGCCTCCGTCCAGTAGCGCGGTGGTCAGTTGTGCCTTGGCATCCGGGAATGCGGAGCCGGCCAGCAGTTCAGGCACATCGGCGGCATTGGCACCGGTCAGTTTGGCGATTTTTTGCACCGGTACCGAATCGACGGTCCAGCTGTCTTTATGGGCGGCATAGTCGGCGAATGAATCCAGGGTGACCTTGGCAAATTTGGCCACGACCTCAGGATGCTTCTCGGCGTAATCCTTGCGAGCGACCCACACCTCGAAAGTCGGCGCGCCCCATTGGCCGACCTGCGCGGCGTCGGTCAAGGTCTTGCCGGTCTTGCGGATTTCCCCCAGCGCCGGCGACCAGACAAACGCGCCATCAATGTCGCCACGCTTCCAGGCTGCGGCGATTTCGGCGGGTTGCAGGTTCACCACTTTGACTTTCGAGGCGTCCAGCCCCCAGTGCTTCAGCGCGCCGAGCAGGCTGTAATGGGAGGTTGAAACGAAGGGCGTGGCGATGGTTTTGCCGATCAGATCTTCCGGTTTATCGATGCCGCTGCCGTTGCGCACCACAAGTGCTTCGGCAGCGTTGATCTGAGCAGAAACAATGAACGCGACAATCGGCAGGTTGCGCGAAGCGGCCGCCGCCAGTGGGCTTGAACCAAGGTTGCCAATCTGCACATCGCCGGACGCAATGGCGGTGACCACTTCCGGGCCACTGTTGAAGCGGCGCCAATCGATTTTCTGGCCAATGGTTTTCTCGTAAACGCCATCGGCCTGAGGGACTTTGCTGGGGTCGATACCGGTTTGATAACCGACGGTGAGAGTCGCCGCCTGGGCGGAAAAAGAAAATATCAGCGATATACAAACTGTAACAAATTGACTAGATAGTGCGCGTTTGGCCATGATGGCGTCGCCTTTTCGAAAGTGATTGACGTATGGGGAATGCGTCAACGCTAATCGATCTAAAAAAAGGCCAACAAATACCATTTAGGAATTAGCTTATGAGCCGATACTTTGTGATCCCGGTTCGGATCATCGATAGCGAGCTATATTCCTAAAGGGCATTAAAAAGAATGAAATAATTCTTTTTGGGTTTATGAGAAGTTCATTACCCTGCAGGGACCAAATCACTGCGGTTAGACCTTGGTCGTAGACACACATGGTTACGATTGACTTGTCAGTCACGGACCAGTGCTAATCGCGCATCTGTGGATCTTGGGCGTTAGACCCGAGACCAAAGAACACAAAAATTAGAACGAGAGGAGCGAAACAATGAAGAAGTCCACCTTGGCCCTGGCTGTGGCCGTAGGGGTTTTGGCGCAGCAGGCAGGCGCCGCCGGTTTCATCGAAGACAGCAAGGCGTCCGTCAGTTCCCGTACCTTGTATTTCGATAACGATAACCGCGAAGGCGGTTCCGACCAGCGCGAAACGGCCACTGGCCTGAAATTCGACTACAAGTCCGGCTTCACCCAAGGTGTCGTAGGTTTTGGTATCGACGCCCAAGCCCTGGTCGGTATCCACCTCGATGGCGGCAAAGGTCACCACCCGGATAACAACTCCTTTGTTCCAAGCGACACCGACGGTTCGGCCGTACACAATTGGAGTCGTCTGTCTGGCAACGTAAAGGCACTTTTCTCGAAGACCGAGGCTCACTTAGGTGGTGCCTTGGCGCCTAACCTGCCAATTCTGATCGCGAGTGATGGTCGTCTGCTGCCACAAACCTTTGAAGGCGGCACAATCACCTCCAAGGAAATCGACAACGTAACCTTCAACGCCGGTCAGTTGGAGCATGCCGTTGGCCGTGCGGGGACTAACAGCACTGGTCTGGCAGTGAACGGCGGTACTGAGGAGAGCAACCAGTTCCGTTACGGCGGTGCTGACTGGAAAGTCACCAAAGACCTGACCCTGCAGTACTACTACGCCAACCTGCAAGACTATTACACGCAGCACTTCCTGGGTGCAGTACATGTTTTCCCGATCAGCGAAGGCCAGTCGTTCAAGACTGACCTGCGTTACTTCGACAGCAGCTCAGATGGTCGCAACGGTGATGCCGGCTATCGGTTCAACAACAACGGCGGCTATGCCAAGACCCCGGGCGAGGTCGATAACAAGACCTGGAGCGCCATGTTCACGTACACCCTGGGTGGCAGCGCATTCCTGTTGGGTCACCAGCAAGTCGGTGATGACGGTGGCTTCGTCTATCTGAACCAAGGCAGTCTGCGCAGTGACAGCGGTGGTTTTGAAGGTGCCGGCGGCTCGAGCTTCTATCTGTTCACTGACAGCATGATCAACTCATTTGTCCGTGCCGGTGAAAACACCACTTTCGGTCAATACTCGTACGACTTCACCGCCTTGGGCGTTCCGGGCTTGAAGGCTGCAATTGCCTACCTCTACGGTGACGACATCAAATCCGCCACTGGCGGAAGCGATTCGTCCGAGTGGGAACGCGACATGCGCCTGGACTACGTTGTCCAGCAAGGCCCTCTGAAAGGCTTTGGCACTACCCTGCGTCACGGCACCTACCGTGGCAGCAGTACCGGTATCGCCGATCAAGATCAGACTCGCCTGATCTTCAACTACACTTACAACTTCATGTAAGACGTAGAAAAAAAGCCCCGCCCGGCATCACGCCGGGCGGGGCTTTTGCGTTTTCAAAGCGAGGTCACCCCCGTAATCCCGCCTTGAAAATCCCCTCTTTGCAGCAACTCAGGGCCTTCTCGAACCTTGTCGGCGATGTTCGTCCTCATGCGTAATCAGGTCCAGTGAACAAATATTTAATATTCGTTTATGGTCTAAATAAATCGTTATTTATTCTTTTTAATCTCTAAAAAGCACAGGCACAGTTGGGCTCAACAAGCACTCATAAGGAGCAGCAGCATGAGCCTCAGACTTGGCGATATCGCCCCCGATTTCGAACAGGATTCCAGCGCCGGCACTATCCATTTCCACGAATGGCTGGGCGATAGCTGGGGTGTGTTGTTTTCCCATCCGGCGGATTTCACGCCGGTGTGCACCACCGAGCTGGGTTTCACCGCCAGGCTCAAGGATGAATTCACCCAGCGCGGCGTCAAAGCCATCGCCCTGTCCGTGGACCCGGTTGACTCGCATCACAAGTGGATCGAGGACATCAACGAAACTCAGAACGCCATCGTCAACTTCCCGATCCTCGCCGATGCGGACCGTAAAGTGTCCGACCTGTACGACCTGATCCATCCGAATGCCAATGACACTTTGACCGTCCGCTCGCTGTTCGTGATCGATCCGAACAAGAAGATTCGGCTGACGATTACTTACCCGGCGAGTACCGGTCGCAACTTCAATGAAATTTTGCGGGTGATCGATTCGCTGCAGCTCACCGACAACTACAAGGTGGCCACCCCGGCCAACTGGCAGGACGGTGATGAGGTGGTGATCGTGCCGTCGCTCAAGGACGAAGATGAAATCAAACGACGTTTTCCCAAGGGTTATCGCGCGGTGAAGCCGTACCTGCGTCTGACGCCTCAACCTAATCGTTGATTTGCAACCGATCCTGTAGGAGCGAGGCTTGCCCGCGAAGGCGTCTTTGGGGGGCACCAGAGAGACCGAGTTGTACCGTTCGCGGGCAAGCCTCGCTCCTACAGGTTTACCAAAGCAGGGGATTTCGGGCCGTTTCGACGGCCTGTTTTTTTGCCTGAAAAAAGACAATCCATTTATTCGTTTAAGGTATAACCAAATGAATAAATATGATTTATAGATATATAAATCAGCTGTTAAGGTCTCTCCATCGAAGCGAGATCGCAAGCCGCGAATCGCTAACACCGCTCAAAGGAATTGTCTGAATGCTGGTCGTCTCACTCGGTGGCAGTCCCAGCCCACGCTCCCGTTCCGGGGTTTTGCTGGAGCGCTCGCGACGCTGGTTGCAAGAGCAAGGGGTGGAAGTGGTGAGTTACCAGGTACGGGACTTCCCGGCCGAAGATTTGCTGCATGCCCGCTTCGACAGCCCGAAAGTGATCGACCTGTTGCAACAGATTGAAAACGCCGATGGCTTGCTGATCGCCACGCCGGTTTACAAAGCGTCGTTCTCCGGTGCGCTGAAAACCTTGCTCGATCTACTGCCCGAACGCGCCTTGAGCCACAAGGTGGTTTTGCCGATGGCTACCGGCGGCAGCATCGCCCATATGCTGGCGGTGGATTACGCGCTCAAACCGGTGCTGTCAGCGTTGAAAGCCCAGGAAATGTTGCAGGGGATTTTCGCCGTGGACAGCCAGATCGCTTACGGCGAAGGCAGCGCCCAGGCGCAGTTGGCGCCGGAGCTTGCGCAACGATTGTTTGAAGCGCTGGAGCAGTTTTTCAGCGCCATGGCCCGACGGCCCAAGCCGCTCGATCCGAACCTGTTGAACGAACGTTTGTTGAGTGCTCGCTGGAGCATTTAAGCCAGCCCTCAAGCCACATCTGAATTTGAAGTACTCCACCTTACTGGCCCGCTAACGGGCAAGCAGGTGCAGCCAAAACCCAACTGCAAAAAGGAGAGCGCCATGCGCCCTGTCATTTTGCGTCGTGGTCTGGTCGCTCTGTTTGCTGCGGCTGTAACCTTCGGCGCCATTACTCAAGCTCAGGCCGAGACACTCCGGATCGGCTATCAAAAATACGGCACCCTGGTGCTGCTCAAAGCCAAAGGCACACTCGAAAAACGTCTCGCCGCCCAAGGCGTGGACGTGCAATGGACTGAATTCCCCGGTGGCCCGCAACTGCTCGAAGGCCTGAACGTAGGCTCCATCGACTTTGGCGTCACCGGTGAAACGCCGCCCGTATTCGCCCAAGCCGCTGGCGCCGATCTACTTTATGTCGCCTACGAACCGCCAGCGCCCCATAGCGAAGCGGTCCTGGTACCGAAGGACTCGCCGATCACATCGGTGCAGGAACTCAAGGGCAAGAAAGTCGTGCTCAACAAAGGCTCCAACGTGCACTACCTGTTGGTGCGTGCACTTGAAGACGCCGGCCTCAAATACACCGACATCCAGACCGTGTTCCTGCCGCCAGCCGATGCCCGTGCCGCGTTCGAACGTGGCAGTGTCGATGCCTGGGTGATCTGGGACCCGTACCAGGCCGCCGCCGAACAACAACTGCAAGCACGCACCCTGCGCGATGGCAAAGGCCTCGTCGACAACCACCAGTTCTACCTGGCGACCAAACCTTATGCGCAGAAAAATCCTGAAGTGATCAAGGCTCTGGTGGAAGAAGTACGCGCGGTTGGCGAATGGTCCAAGGCCAATCCCGAGGACGTGACCAAGCAAGTTTCGCCGCTGCTCGGCCTGCCAACGGACATCACCCTGACCTCGGTGAAACGCCAGGGTTACGGCGCGCTGTTCCTCACGCCTGAAGTGGTCGCCGCGCAACAGAAAATCGCCGACAGCTTCTACCAGCTTAAGCTGATTCCAAAGCCGCTGAGCATCAAAGACGTGATCTGGACGCCCCCGGCGGCCGTTGCCAAAGCGCCGTAATTCGAATCCCTAAGGAGACCACTCCATGAGCCTCAATATTTTCTGGTTCCTGCCTACCCACGGCGACGGCCATTACCTTGGCACCGCCGAAGGCGCTCGCGCCGTCGACCACGGTTACTTGCAACAAGTCGCGCAAGCGGCGGATCGTCTGGGCTTTGGCGGGGTGCTGATTCCCACCGGGCGCTCCTGCGAAGACTCGTGGCTGGTGGCCGCATCGCTGATCCCGGTGACCCAGCGTTTGAAATTCCTTGTCGCCCTGCGCCCCGGGATCATTTCCCCGACGGTGGCGGCGCGTCAGGCCGCGACACTGGATCGTCTGTCCGGCGGTCGTGCGCTGTTCAACCTGGTCACCGGTGGCGATCCGGAAGAACTGGCCGGCGACGGTTTGTTCCTCAGTCACGAAGAGCGCTATCAGGCCTCGGTGGAATTCACCCGCATCTGGCGCCGGGTGCTGGAAGGTGAAACCGTCGACTATGACGGTCAGCACATCAGCGTGAAGGGCGCCAAATTGCTCTACCCGCCGATCCAGCAACCGCGTCCACCGCTGTATTTCGGCGGCTCGTCGGAAGCCGCGCAAGACCTCGCGGCAGAACAGGTCGAAATGGTCCTGACTTGGGGTGAGCCACCGGCCGCCGTGGCAGAAAAAATCGAGCAGGTTCGCGCCAAAGCCGCGAAGCTCGGCCGCACGGTGCGCTTCGGTATTCGTCTGCACGTGATTGTTCGCGAAACCAACGCAGAGGCGTGGCAAGCGGCGGATCGACTGATCTCGCATCTGGACGATGAAACCATCGCCCGTGCCCAGGCGTCTCTGGCGCGTTTCGATTCGGTCGGCCAACAACGCATGGCCGCCTTGCATGGCGGCAGCCGCGACCATCTGGAAGTCAGCCCCAACCTGTGGGCCGGTGTCGGTCTGGTGCGCGGCGGTGCCGGTACGGCGCTGGTCGGAGATGGCCCGACCGTGGCGGCTCGGGTGAAGGAATACGCGGACCTGGGCATCGATACGTTCATCTTCTCCGGTTATCCACACCTGGAAGAATCCTATCGGGTGGCCGAGTTGTTGTTTCCGCACCTGGACATCGAGCGTCCGGAGCTGCCTAAAGGCGCCAACTACGTCAGCCCGTTCGGCGAGATGGTGGCCAACGACATTCTTCCCAAAGCCGCGTCCCAGAGCTGAGGCGCCGCCATGAAGAAAATCATTCACAACCTCGCGCCTTGGGCGTTGCCGGTCTTGTTGCTGGCGGTGTGGCAGTTGTCGGTGTCGGCGGGCTGGTTGTCGACGCGAATTCTGCCGGCGCCGATCGCGGTGATCGAGGCCGGTGTGAACCTGGTCCGCAGCGGTGAAATCTGGACTCACCTGGCGATCAGTGGCTGGCGCGCGGCGCTCGGGTTCGCCATTGGCGGCGGCATCGGTCTGACCCTGGGCTTCATCACCGGCTTGTCGAAATGGGGCGAGCGCCTGCTCGACAGTTCGGTGCAGATGATCCGCAACGTGCCGCACCTGGCGCTGATTCCACTGGTGATCCTGTGGTTCGGTATCGACGAGTCGGCGAAGATTTTTCTGGTGGCGTTGGGCACGTTGTTCCCGATCTACCTCAACACCTATCACGGCATCCGCAACGTCGATCCGGCGCTGGTGGAAATGTCTCGCAGTTATGGCCTGTCCGGTTTAAGCCTGTTTCGTCAGGTAATCCTGCCGGGTGCGCTGCCATCGATTTTGGTCGGTGTGCGTTTTGCCTTGGGCTTCATGTGGCTGACATTGATCGTCGCCGAAACCATCTCCGCCAGCTCCGGCATTGGCTACCTGGCGATGAATGCCCGGGAGTTCTTGCAGACCGACGTGGTGGTGCTGGCGATTCTTTTGTACGCGGTGCTCGGCAAGCTGGCCGACCTTGCTGCACGTGGGCTTGAACGTGTGTGGCTGCGCTGGCATCCGGCTTATCAGGTAACCAAGGGAGGTGCCGCATGACGGCTCAACAACCTCCACGCCTGCTGCGCGGTATTCCGCTGGCGGTGCGCAAGCTGCAAAAAACCTTTGGTTCACGGCAGGTGTTGCGTGAGATCGACCTGCACATTCCGGCCGGGCAGTTTGTCGCGGTGGTCGGGCGTAGCGGCTGCGGCAAAAGTACCTTGCTGCGCTTGCTCGCCGGTCTCGACAAGCCCACGGGGGGTGAGCTGTTTGCAGGCGCAGCGCCACTGAGTGATGCGCGGGAAGACACTCGACTGATGTTCCAGGAAGCCCGCCTGCTGCCCTGGAAAAAGATCATCGACAACGTCGGTCTCGGGCTCAAGGGCAACTGGCGGCCACAAGCATTGCAAGCGCTGGAAGCGGTCGGCCTGGCAGATCGCGCCAACGAGTGGCCGGCAGCCTTGTCCGGCGGGCAAAAACAACGTGTGGCCCTGGCTCGCGCGTTGATCCATCAACCGCGCTTGCTGTTGCTCGACGAACCGCTGGGCGCATTGGATGCCCTGACCCGAATCGAAATGCAGCAACTGATCGAACGGCTCTGGCAACAGCATGGTTTCACCGTATTGCTGGTGACCCACGACGTCAGCGAAGCGGTGGCGATTGCCGATCGGGTGATTCTGATTGAAGAGGGCGAAGTCGGCCTCGACCTGCATGTGGATCTGCCGCGCCCTCGAGTCCGTGGCTCCCATCGGCTGGCGGCGCTGGAAACCGAAGTGCTCAACCGCGTGCTGTCCCTGCCGGGCCAGCCGCCGGAACCGGAACCTGTTTCACCACTGCCTACGCAATTGCGTTGGGCGCAATAAGAGCAGCGCAAGCTTCAAGCTTCAAGCTGCAAGTAAAAGCGCTCTGCTTCTTCTTGCAGCTTGTAGCTTGCAACTTGCAGCTCATTTCGACCTCAGGAGAAATCTTATGACTATCAAAGCCATCAACGTTCGTAACCAGTTCAAAGGCTCGATCAAGGAAATCGTGCTGGGTGACGTGCTGTCGGAAATCGACGTGCAGACGGCCTCCGGCATCGTCACTTCGGTGATTACCACCCGTTCGGTGAAAGAGCTGGAGCTGGTGGTCGGCAGTGAAGTAATCGCGTTTGTGAAATCCACCGAGGTGTCGATCGCCAAGTTGTAAACGCGTGCGCAAACAACAACCCTGGAGGGTGTGAACCCTGATCGTTCCCACGCTCTGCGTGGGAACGCAGCCCGGGACGCTCTGCGTCCCAAAAGCCGAACGCGGAGCGTCCGAAGAGGCATTCCCACGCAGAGC
>NZ_AKJB01000053.1:0-30471 GCF_000282555.1 Pseudomonas sp. GM102
CTCGCTCCTACAGGGCTTTGTGCATACCGCAGAACCCTTGTAGGAGCGAGGCTTGCCCGCGAAGGCGCCAGGCCAGGATGCCCCATCGCGAGCAGGCTCGCTCCCACAATGGACCTGCTTTGTGCAGAAAATCGGCTAAGACCCGGACTCCTGTGGGAGCGAGCCTGCTCGCGATGAGGCCAGACCAGACACCGCAGAACCCAACGGTTATTCCCCGGAGAACCGCAATGACCGACACTCCCATGACCCCCGCCGAATTCGAACAGGCGTTGCGCGCCAAAGGCGCCTATTACCACATCCACCACCCATTCCACCAAGCCATGTACGCCGGGCGCGCCACCCGCGAGCAGATTCAGGGCTGGGTCGCCAATCGCTTCTATTACCAGGTGAACATCCCGCTCAAGGATGCCGCCATCCTCGCCAACTGCCCGGACCGCGACGTGCGCCGGGAGTGGCTGCAACGGATCCTCGACCATGACGGCGTCCCCGGCAGTGAAGGCGGCATCGAAGCGTGGCTACGATTGGGCGAAGCCGTGGGGCTGGATCGCGAACAAATCCTTTCGCAAGAACGGGTGCTGCCGGGCGTGCGTTTCGCCGTGGACGCCTACGTCAATTTCGCCCGTCGCGCTTGCTGGCAAGAAGCGGCCAGCAGCTCGCTGACCGAACTGTTCGCGCCACAAATCCACCAGTCCCGGCTCGACGCCTGGCCCACCCATTACCCATGGATCGACCCGGCCGGTTACGACTATTTCCGTACACGTCTGAGCCAGGCGCGACGTGATGTCGAGCATGGTTTGCGCATCACCCTGGCGCACTACGTCACGGTCGAAGGCCAGCAACGCATGCTGGAGATTCTGCAGTTCAAGCTCGATGTGCTGTGGAGCATGCTTGATGCGATGAGCATGGCCTATGAGCTGGATCGCCCGCCGTATCACACCGTCACCACCGAGCGGGCCTGGCATCGGGGGATCGTCCTGTGAACGCGGTCGAACAGCGCCCCGGTCCACCGCTGTGGTTGCTGGCGGAGCTGACCTATCGCTGCCCGCTGCAATGCCCGTATTGCTCCAACCCGCTGGACTTCGCCCAGCAGGGCGAGGAGTTGAGCACAGAAGAATGGATTCGGGTGTTCCGCGAGGCGCGGGAGATGGGTGCTGCGCAACTGGGTTTTTCCGGTGGCGAACCGTTGGTGCGCCAAGACCTCGCCGAACTGATCAAGGCCGCGCGGGACATGGGTTACTACACCAACCTGATCACCTCAGGCATCGGCCTGACGGAACAGAAGGTCCGCGATTTCAAGGTTGCTGGGCTGGACCACATCCAGATCAGCTTTCAGGCCGCCGACGAAGCGGTCAACAATATGCTTGCCGGCTCGCGCAAGGCCTTCGCCCAGAAACTGGCCATGGCCCGGGCGGTGAAAGCCCAGGGCTACCCGATGGTGCTGAACTTCGTCACCCATCGGCACAACATTGACCAGATCGCGCAGATCATCGAACTGTGCCTAGAGCTGGAGGCGGATTTCGTCGAGTTGGCGACGTGCCAGTTCTACGGTTGGGCCGAACTCAACCGCGTCGGCCTGTTGCCGACCCGCGAACAGTTGCAGCGCGCCGAGCGCATTACTAACGAATACCGCCAGCGGCTTGAGGCCGAGGGCCACCCGTGCAAACTGATTTTCGTCACCCCGGATTACTACGAAGAACGCCCCAAGACCTGCATGAATGGCTGGGCCAACCTGTTTCTCGACATCACCCCGGACGGCACGGCGTTACCGTGTCATAGCGCCCGCCAGTTGCCGGTGCAGTTCCCCAACGTGCGTGAGCACAGCATCGCGCACATCTGGAACGACTCCTTCGGTTTCAACCGTTTTCGTGGCGATGACTGGATGAAGGAGCCATGCCGCTCCTGCGATGAAAAGCACAAGGACCTCGGTGGCTGTCGCTGCCAGGCGTTCATGCTCACGGGAGACGCCAGCAACGCCGACCCGGTGTGCAGCAAGTCGCCGCACCACGACGTTATTCTCAAGGCCCGGGACGAAGCCGACGCGCCGGGGCAGGGCATGGAGTACCTGACCTTGCGCAACGAGAAAGCCTCGCGGCTGATTTATCGCGGATGAATCGTGAGCTGACACAAATCCCCTGTGGGAGCGGGCTTATGTGGCCAGAGGGCTTATGTGGCGAGGGGGCTTGCCCCCGTTCGGCTGCGAAGCAGTCGCAATCCGGACAACTCGTATGCCGGAAAAATTATAGGGGCCGCTTCGCGACCCAACGGGGGCAAGCCCCCTCGCCACATAAGCCCGCTCCCACAGTTGATCTCCAGTGGATACAAATCCGAGTACACCGCGGCTCGCTATCCATTGGTCTGATTGCATTCGCAGCCGGATGCTTTAGTGTGGTCTTTACCTTTCAAAACAATAAAAACAGGCTTTCCAATGAGCCACAATCTCAGCCAGCTGCGTAAATTCGTTTCGCCTGAAATCATCTTCGGTGCCGGCTGTCGGCACAACGTCGGTAACTACGCCAAGACCTTCGGCGCCCGCAAAGTGCTGGTGGTCAGCGACCCCGGTGTGATTGCTGCCGGTTGGGTCGCCGATGTCGAGGCCAGCCTGCAAGCCCAGGGCATCGATTTCTTTTTGTATAGCGACGTTTCGCCCAACCCGCGGATCGAAGAGGTCATGCTCGGCGCCGAGCTGTACCGGGAGAATCACTGCGATGTGATCGTGGCGATCGGTGGCGGCAGCCCGATGGATTGCGGCAAGGGCATCGGCATTGTCGTCGCCCACGGGCGCAACATCCTCGAGTTCGAGGGCGTGGACATGTTGCGCATGCCCAGCCCGCCGCTGATCCTGATCCCGACCACCGCCGGCACGTCGGCCGATGTGTCGCAGTTCGTGATCATCTCCAATCAGCAAGAACGTATGAAATTCTCCATCGTCAGCAAGGCCGCAGTGCCGGACGTGTCGCTGATCGACCCGGAAACCACCCTGAGCATGGACCCGTTCCTGTCGGCCTGTACCGGCATCGACGCGTTGGTCCATGCCATCGAAGCCTTTGTCTCCACCGGTCACGGGCCGCTCACCGACCCTCATGCGCTGGAGGCGATGCGGCTGATCAACGGCAATCTGGTGCAAATGATCGCCAACCCCGGCGACATCGCCCTGCGCGAGAAAATCATGCTCGGCAGCATGCAGGCCGGTCTGGCGTTCTCCAACGCGATCCTTGGTGCGGTGCACGCCATGTCCCACAGCCTCGGCGGCTTCCTCGATCTGCCCCATGGCCTGTGCAATGCGGTGTTGGTGGAACACGTGGTGGCGTTCAACTACAGCTCGGCGCCGGAGCGCTTCAAGGTGATCGCCGAGACGTTCGGTATTGATTGCCGTGGCCTCAATCACCGGCAGATTTGCGGGCGACTGGTCGAACACCTGATCGCCCTCAAACACGCCATCGGCTTCCACGAAACCCTGGGCCTGCACGGGGTGAGTACGGCGGACATTCCGTTCCTGTCGCAACACGCCATGCACGACCCGTGCATCCTTACCAACCCGCGCGAATCCAGTCAGCGCGACGTCGAGGTCGTCTATGGCGAAGCCCTCTGACGAGCAACAACGGGCGCTGACCGGGTTACTCGGTTTAGGCAACCATTCGGCGCGCAAGAGTCATTACCCGGAACTGGCTGCGCGACTGGATGAGCTGGAAACCGAACGCAACCGCTACAAATGGCTGTTCGAAAACGCGGTACACGGAATCTTCCAGGCCAGCCTGCTGGAGGGCATGCGCGCCGCCAACCCGGCGCTGGCGCGGATGCTCGGCTATCAAAACCCCCAGGAGGTGCTGTTTACCCTGACGGACCTGGCGGGCACGTTGTTCGTCGGCGGGGCGCAAGAACTGGAAAGCATCGGCGAAATCCTCCAGCGCGAGCGCAGCCTGCTGGGCTATGAAACTCAGCTGCGGCGCAAGGACGGCAGCGTCCTCGACGTGTTGATGAACTTGCTGCTCAAACCGGATCAGGAAGGTTTGGTGGAGGGTTTTGTCGCCGACATCACCGAACGAAAACTCGCTCAGCAGCGCTTGCAACAACTCAATGACGAACTGGAGCAACGGGTCACCGCGCGCACCAACGAGTTGCTGGACGCCGCAGAAGCCTTGCGCGATGCCCGGGATGCCGCCGAAGCGGCCAATCGCAGCAAGGACAAATACCTCGCCGCCGCCAGTCACGACTTGCTGCAACCGCTCAACGCCGCGCGTTTGCTGATCTCGACCTTGCGCGAGCGCAAACTGCCTGACGTCGAGCAGGTGCTGGTGGAGCGCACGCATCAGGCGCTGGAAGGGGCTGAAGATTTGCTCACCGATCTGCTGGATATTTCCCGGCTCGATCAGGCCGCGGTGAAGCCGGACATTGCCCTGTACCGCCTTGACGAATTGTTCGCGCCACTGGTCTCGGAGTTTCAGTCGGTGGCCGCGGCTGCCGGGTTGAACCTGCGGGTCCACATGGGCGATTACGCCATTCATACCGACTTGCGCCTGATGACCCGAATCCTGCGCAACTTCCTCAGCAATGCCTGCCGCTACACCGACGAAGGCTGCATTCTGCTGGGGGCAAGACGTCGGGGCGATGCGTTGCGTATCGAAGTCTGGGACACCGGGCGCGGGATCCCGGCGGATCGTCTTGACTCGATCTTCCTCGAGTTCAACCAACTGGACGTCGGGCGCGCCGCCGATCGCAAGGGCGTGGGGCTGGGACTGGCGATTGTCGAACGCATCGCCAAGATCCTCGACTACAGGATTCAGGTTCATTCGCTGCCGGGGCGCGGTTCGATGTTCAGCATCGAGGTGCCGATTTCCCATGAAATCCCACTGCCGATCAGTCAGGTCGCGCCGCAGCCAAGTACCGGCAACCCGTTGCCGGGCCGGCGTCTGTTGGTGCTGGACAACGAGGTCAGCATTCTTGAAAGCATGAGCGCGCTGCTCGGCCAGTGGGGTTGCGAGGTGGTCACCGCCACCGACGAGGCCACCGCGCTGGTGGCTTTGCAGGGACAGGCGCCGGAACTGATCCTGGCGGACTATCACCTGGATCACGGGGTGGTGGGCTGTGAAGTGGTTCGGCATCTGCGCGAGCATTTCAGCCAGGCGATTCCAGCGGTGATCATCACCGCCGACCGCACCGACCAATGTCGGCGTTCACTGCAGCGACTCGACGCGCCGCTGCTGAACAAACCAGTGAAGCCCGGCAAGTTGCGCGCGGTGCTGACTCAGCTGTTGGCGTAGCGATAGCGCAAGCTGAAACCGAGCTCGGCAGATTGGCCGTGCTCCAGCAAACGCAACCCTGGCCGACCCGGCAAGTGGTGGGCATTGACCGGGTGGCTTACCGGTTCGATGCAGAAAAATTCCAGGCCTACGGGGCAGTAGAGCAGGTAGTAGTCGCTGCCGGTGGCCTGGCATTCCAGTTCATAACCCAGTTCGGGTTGCTGGATCAGGCAGTGGCCGTCCCATTCGCAAAAGCCGTTGTCCACCAGCGTTTCGGGTAATGCCCGGGGCTGGTTGAAGTCCCAATCCTTGGGTATCGAAGTGAGTTGTGTTGGCAGTTTTGTGCTGTCGCACAACCAGACCTCTCGCGCCTGCGTCTGCAACCGAGTGCCTGCGGTGCGCGGGAAGTAGGGGTGTAAACCGAGCCCATGCCAGGCGGCGTGTTCAGCCAGATGGGTGACCTGCAAATCGATGCTCAGCTTGCCCTCACTCAGATGGAAACTTTGCCTTGCGCGATAAGCGAAGGGTGCGGTGCTGTCGAGTTGCAGGACGATTTCATCACGGGTGTGCGAGACGATCCGCCACGGCTGTTGCCAGGCACTGCCATGGATCGGTAGGGGATCGGTGAGGCTGTTGGGCGTCAGCGCGAGCCAGCCATCCGGACAGTCGAAACCGCCTTCGGCGATGCGGTTCGACCACGGCGCCAAGGGAAAACAGGCGAGTTTGCCGGGCAGGCCGGTGTTCAAGGCGTGCTGGTCACTGTGGCGCAACAGCGGCTGGCCGCTGCTGCGCACAGTCCAGTTGACGATGCTCGCCCCGAGTTCGGGGGCGAGGGTGAGGCGGGTGAGTTCGTCTTCGAGTTCCAGGAATGTTGGCGTCATGTTGACCAGCGATATGAATGTTTGTGGGACATGAATGAATGGACCTTTTTGTAGGAGCCAGGCTTGCCGGCGAAGGCGTACTCAAGAACGCTTTCGCCGGCAAGCCTGGCTCCTACAAATAAAGGGTCACAACACCAAATGCGGCAACCACAGCGAAATGGCGGGAATGTAGGTCACGGCCATCAGCACCAGGAACAGCACGCCATAGAACGGCAGTAGCGCTTTCACGGTACTTTCGATGCTGACCTTGCCCACCGCCGAGCCGACAAACAGCACCGCGCCCACCGGTGGCGTGATCAAGCCGATCCCCAGGTTCACCAGCATGATCATGCCGAACTGCACCGGGTCTACGCCAATGCCGAGAATCACCGGCATCAGAATCGGCGTGAGGATCAGGATCAGCGGCGCCATGTCCATCACCGTGCCGAGCAACAGCAGCATCACGTTGATACACATCAGGATCACGTAACGGTTGTCCGACAGGGTCAGGAACATCGTGGTGATCTTCGCCGGGATCTGCATCAGCGTCATGATGTAGCCGAAGCTGGCGGCGAAGCCGATCAGGATCATCACGATCGAGATCGTGCGCACCGTGCGGTGCATCAACTTGGGCAGCTCACGCCATTTGTAGTCACGGTAAATGAACATGGTGACGAAGAATGACCACAGCACCGCGATCGCCGCCGATTCGGTGGCGGTGAAGATGCCCGAGAGAATGCCGCCAAGAATGATGACCATCGCCATCAGGCCCCACATCGCTTCACCGCAGATTTTCAGCGCTTGCCGCAGGGGAATGACTTCGCCCTTGGGGTAGTTGCGCTTTCTGGCGAAGATCAGGCACAGCACCATCAGGCACGCGCTCATCAGCAGGCCCGGCACCACGCCGGCCATGAACAGCGAAGCGATCGAAACGGTCCCCCCGGCAGCCAGTGAGTACAGCACTGAGTTATGGCTGGGTGGTGTCAACAGGGCTTGCACTGAACCGCTGACTGTCACTGCGGTGGAGAAATCACGCGGATAGCCGCGACGCTCCATCTCCGGAATCAGCACTGAACCGACCGACGCCGTGTCTGCCACTGAAGACCCGGAAATCGCGCCAAAGAAGGTCGAGGCCATGATGTTCACCAGCGACAAGCCGCCGCGCACGAACCCCACCAGCACCCCGGCAAAAGCCACCAGCCTGCGGGACATGCCGCCCTCGGCCATGATCGCACCGGCAAGCACGAAGAACGGAATCGCCAGCAACGAGAATTTGTTCACACCGCCCGCGACCTGAATCATCAGCGCCTGGAACGGGATGTCGATCCACCACGCACCGATCAGGGCAGAAAGCCCCAGGGCATAGGCGACCGGCATGCCGATCAGGATCAAAGCGATAAAACTGCCGAGCAGAATCAGAGCGTCCATTTAGGCGGCACCTTCGCTTTCTTCAACCAGGTCGAAACGCACGACCCGACGGTTGCTCTGGTCACCGAGCAAGAGTTTTTCCAGCACGAAAATCAGCGTCAGCACACCGCCTACGGGGATCGGCATGTAGGTGATGCCCACGCGCAAGGTAGGCAAGGCGCTCATGAACTGGTTCCAGGTGGACATGCAGAGCTTGGTGCCCCAGATGGCCATGAACAGGCAAATGGTCGCCATCAGCAGTTGCGAAACAATGCTCATGGTCTTGCGCAGTTCGGGGGTCATACGGTCGGTGAGCATGGCCACGGCCATGTGCGCACCGGCGCGATAACTGGCGGCGGCGCCGATGAAGGTGAAGACCATCATCAGCAAGATCGCGGTGGGCTCCGGCCAACTGGAACCGGTGCCGAGGATGTAACGGGCGAAGACGCCCCAGGGAATGATCAGGGAAATAGCCAGGACCGACAGGCCGGCGACCCAGATGCAGGTCATGTAAATCCTGTCGTTGATGCGCAGCAGCAAATTCTTCATCGGATTTCACCGTAACCAGGCGCCGCTGACGATTAACTCGTCAACAGTGCCGGGCCTTTCATGAATGCAGGGAGGGTTACTGAACGGCTTCGATGCGCTTGATCAGGTCGGCGTAAGGCGCGCCGTATTTTTCCCGGACCGACGCCGTGGCTTCATAGAAAGGTTTTTTGTCGACGGTGATGAACTCGACGCCGGCGGCCTTGAGTTTCTCTTCGCTGCTGGCGGACTTCGCATCCCACAGTGTGCGTTCCTGGGCCTGCGCGGCTTTGGCGGCTTTTTTCACCAGCACTTGCTGGTCGGGGCTGAGTTTTTCCCAGGTGATTTTCGACATCACGATTGGCTCGGGCAGGATCAGGTGCCCGGTCAGGCTGTAGAACTTGGCGTTCTGGTAGTGGTTGTGTTCGAGCAGGGTCGGCGGGTTGTTTTCCGCGCCGTCGATCACCCCGGTCTGCAAGGCACTGAAAATCTCGCCGGTATCCATCGCGATGCCATTGCCGCCCATGGCGTTGATGGTGTCGATGAACATCGGGTTGCCCTGCACGCGGATCTTCATGCCTTTGAGGTCGGCGAGGCTGCGAACCGGTTTCTTGGTGTAGATATTGCGCGTGCCGCCGTCCATCCAGGCCAGAGCGACCAGATTGAATTCGGAGTGGGTGATCTTGTCGAGGATTTCGTCACCGACTTCACCGTCGATGACTTTGCGCATGTGCGCCTGGTCGCGGAACACGAACGGCATGTTGAACACGTTCACGTCCGGCACCACTGGCCCGACGATGCCGAGGCTGACCCGGGCCATCTGAATGGCGCCGACCTGGGCCTGTTCGATGACCTCTTTTTCCGAACCGAGCACACCGCCGGCGAACATCTTGAAAGTCAGTTTGCCGTTGCTGTCGGCCACCAGGGTTTTACCCAGTTGTTCTTCGGCGACCACGGTCGGATAACCGGCGGGGTGAATGTCGGCGAATTTGATTTCCAGTGCCTGGGCGGCGCTGCTGAGGGTGAAGGTGAGTGCTGCAGTGATGGGGAGTGCAGCGGCGAGCAAGGTGCGTTTGAAATCCATGGGTTGTGTCTCCAGTCTTGTTGTTTTTTTTATTCAAGGCACAGCGATGCAGCAGAGGGGTTACAGCAATTCGTTGAACACGGGTTCCGGCAAGCCTTTGACGCCGGGGTTGAGGGCAAACACGCCGCCGGCCAGCGACTGTTCGTCATGGTCGTCAGCGGGGCGGATCGAGGTCACAAACAGCGTATCGAGCTGGCTGCCACCGAAGGCGCACATGGTCGGTTTCTTCACCGGCACGGGGAGGGAGCGATCCAGTCGGCCATCGGGGGTGAAACGGTGAATCAGCCCGGCGTCGTTAGCGCAGATCCAATAGCAACCTTCGGCATCCACCGCCGCGCCATCGGGGCGGCCAAGGAAGTGATGCATGTCGACGAACAGCCGACGGTTGGACGGTGTGCCGCTGTCGATGTCGTAATCGAAGGCCCAGATCTGCTGCACATTCGGGTGCGAATCCGAGAGGTACATGGTCTTGCCGTCCGGGCTGAAACCCAGACCATTGGGTACGATGAAACCGCTGAGCCGGGCGTCGAGCGGCCCGGGTTGCCCGGCGCTGTAGCGATAGAGCGTGCCGTCGGCGGCGTTGGCGCCCATGCTCTGCACCATGCTGCCGGCCCAGAAACGGCCCTGACTATCACAGCGGCCATCGTTCAGACGCATGTCGGGGCGGGCGTGATCGACGCGGGCCAGCAGTTCGCTGTCGAGGCTGCCATCGTTGTGCGGGTGCAGGTGAAAGAATCCGCTTTCCATGCCGGCGACCCAGCCACCCGCGCTGTGACGAGCGATACAGGCGAGCATTTGCGGGGCTTTCCAGGCGTGAACGTGCCCGCTGTCGGCGCTCCAGCGCTGTAACCCGCCAGCTGGAATATCGACCCAGTACAGGGCGTTTTCCTCGGGGACCCACACCGGGCTTTCACCGACCGCATTGCGGGCATCGACAATCAATTCGACTTGCATGGCAACGCATTCCCTTGGCTTTGTTATGTGGGGATTGGCGAGGGCTCAGTCGCCGAACGGCCCGGCCGCGACAAAGGCACCACCCTGATAAACCCGGGCCGGATCATCCTCGGCAGGCATTGGCTGGGCTTCGACTTTTTCGCGGAACACTTCGGAGGTGTCCTGCGGCGCAAAACCCAGGTGTGCGGCGAATCGGTTGTCCCACCAGACGTTCTGGTTGTCGGACATGCCGTACACCACGGTGTGGCCGACATTGGGGGTGTACAACGCGCGTTCGAGCAGTCGGGTCATGTCGTCGAAGCTCAGCCAAGTGCTCATCATGCGGCGGTTCTGTGGTTCCGGGAACGAGGAGCCGATGCGGATGCTGACGGTTTCGATGCCATAGCGATCGAAGTAGAAACTGGCCATGTCTTCGCCGTAGGACTTGGACAAGCCGTAATAGCTGTCCGGGCGGCGAGGGGAGTGGGCGTCGAGGGTTTCGTCCTGCTTGTAAAAGCCGATGACGTGGTTGGAGCTGGCGAAAATCACCCGCTTCACGCCGTGGCGGCGAGCCGCTTCGTAGATATGGAACACGCCGCAGATGTTGGCACCGAGGATCTCTTCGAACGGACGCTCCACCGACACGCCGCCGAAGTGCAGGATCGCGTCCACGCCTTCGACCAGTTGATGCACCGCTTGCTTGTCGGCGAGGTCGCACGGCACGACTTCTTCGCGATCATCAATGGCTGGCGCCATGTTGGCGATGTCCGACAGACGAAGGACGTTGGCGTAAGGTCGCAGGCGTTCGCGCAGGACTTTACCGAGGCCACCGGCGGCACCGGTCAGGAGCAGGCGATTGAAGGGGGATGTGGTCGTCATGTAAATCCCTGGGCTAGATAATTGTAGTCATTGGTTGTTGTAGGTTGTCGTATGACTTGGTCGAAGTATTGTTAGGCTTTCCGGCGCTTGTCAACGCGACTTTGGTTGAAATTGACGGAGGGTCATGTTCATTCATCCCTCATGAATGTGCCGAACCTGTGGGATCGGGCTTGTGGCGAGGGGGCTTGCCCCCGTTGGACTGCGTAGCAGTCCCCGAGCTTCTGGTTTTGGGGCCGCTCCGCGACCCAACGGGGGCAAGCCCCCTCGCCACAATCTCCCACATGGGATTTATGCCAACCTGAAAAGGTGTCCCGCCTTACAACAACGAAATCGGGTAACTGATAAAGATCCTGTTCTCATCGAATTCATTGGTGCTGAAATCACGGCGGATGGTCGCGTTGCGCCATTTGACGTTGAAGCTCTTCAGCGCGCCGCTTTGCACGGTGTAGGCCAGTTCCGATTCACGGCCCCATTCCTTGCCATCGGTGATCGCTCCGGTATGCACGTTATCGCCACTGATGTAGCGGTTCATCAGCGTCAGGCCGGGGATGCCGAGGGCGACGAAGTTGTAGTCGTGGCGCACCTGCCAGGAGCGTTCCTTGGCATTGTCATAGCTGGCGTTGTAGCTGTCGTTGGCGAGCGTGCCGCCGCTGGTGCCGTTGACGCGCATCCAGGCGCTGTCGCCGCTGAGTTTTTGCAGGCCGATATAAAAGGTGTTGCCACCGTATTTGGCCGAGAGCAGGGCGAACGCGGTTTTGTTATCGAGGTCGCCGGCCAGAGCGTTGCCGTCTTCCTTGCCGATGAAGTAACCGAGGTTGGCACCCAGGGTCCAGTCACCCATGGGCTGGCTATGGCTCAGGTTGAAATACTGCTGCTGATAAATATCGCTGAGTTCCGCGTACCACACGCCGACCTGAGTACGCTTTTCATTGAACGCATACTCGCCGCCGCCAAAGTTGAAGCGGTCGGAGGTGAACGCGCCTCTGCCGTTCATCGACATGTCTTCCATGCTCGCATCATTGCGCGGGCTGTTGCCGCGGAACTGGCCGCCGTAGAGCGTCAGGCCGCTGAGTTCGGTGGAGGTGACCTGGCCGCCGCGAAAGGTTTGCGGCAGCGAGCGACCATCATCGGAGCGCAGGATCGGCAGCACCGGCATCCATTCCCCGACCTTCAATTCGGTTTTCGACACCTTGGCTTTCAGCGCTACACCCAGACGGCCGAAGTTGTCGGCGGGGCGGCCGTCATCATGAATCGGCAACAACTGCGTACCGCCCGTGCCCTTACCGCCGTCGAGTTTCTGCGAGTACATACCGAGCACATCCACGCCGAAACCGACGGGACCCTGAGTGAACCCGGATTTGGCGTCGAGGATGAAGTTCTGCGTCCACTCTTCAGCCTTGCCCTGGGCATTGTTCGGGTTGGTGAAGTTGCGATTGATGTAGGCATTGCGCAGATTCAACGTGGCCTTGGCGTCATCGACGAAACCTTCGGCCTGACTGGTCATGGGCAGGACGAAGGCCAGGCTGCTGCAACCGATCAGGCTAAGGGTATGGCGACGGACAAAGGTGGGGCGAGGGGTGCTGGTGAAGGAATTACGGGCGAATCTGCTCACGATAACGCTCCCTTGTTTTTTGTTGTTTTTATTTTCGTTATACGTCGTCGTACAACGTTGGCGGCGATTATTTGCGAGGCGTTAAGGGGATGTCAATCACAAGTTATACGATGACTTGTCCATCAGCATTGACTGTCACCAAGCCGCAAGACCACCGTACGAAGTTTCGTTTTCCTCTGTCGCCCCGAGCCAGAGCGGATGCTAGTCTTGACCAACGCTGTTGTCAGGGAGCCCTCATGGGCAATCACAAGATCGAGATTCGTCGCAGTAACGTCGAAAAGATTCTGCTGGGAGCCGAAAAGGTCTTCGCCGAAAAAGGTTTCGGCAGCACCGCCATGGCCGACATCGCCGCCGAAGTGCAACTGCCGCGTTCCAACTTGCATTACTACTTCAGCACCAAGAGCGAGCTGTACAGCGCGGTATTGCTGGGTTTGCTGGAGGTCTGGAAGCAGGACGCCTTGTGCTTCGAAATGTTCGACGACCCGCGTGTGGTGCTCAGCAGTTACATCCGCGCCAAGATGAACCATTCCCGCAGCCGACCATACGGTTCGAAAGTCTGGGCCAACGAAATCATCCACGGTGCGCCGACACTGGGTGAGAAACTGGACGCCAGCCTGTACGACTGGGCCAAGATGAAAGAAGCGAAAATTCGCCAGTGGGTGGAGGACAAACGCATCCTGCCGGTGGAGCCTTCCAGCCTGCTGTACATGATCTGGGCTTCGACCCAGCACTACGCCGACTTCGATCACCAGGTGAATATTCTTAATGACCACCAGCCGCTGTCGGACATGCAATTCGAGCGGGCGGTGCAGACGGTGACCAGCGTGATCTTGCGCGGGATCGGGTTGGAGCCGTAACCCGATCATTCCCACGCTCTGCGTGGGAATGCCTCAATGGACGCTCTGCGTCCGCTCTTGGGACGCGGAGCGTCCCGGGCTGCATTCCCACGCGGAGCATGGGAACGATCGGTTAGACGGTGATGTGGTACGGATTCCTCGGATCATGGTTCCAGTCCAGGAACGGCTTACCGGTATCCATTGGCACCATCTCGATGCAATCCTGCACCGGGCACGTGATCTGACACAGATTGCACCCCACACACTCATCATCGATCACTTCATATTTATGCGTCCCGTCCGCCTGCTTGAGGCTGGCAATCGCCTGGTGCGAGGTGTCTTCGCAAGCGATGTGACAGCGACCGCAACCGATGCACGCCTGCTGATCAATCTTCGCAATCACCTGATAGTTGATGTCCAGGTACTTCCAGTCCGTGGTGTTGCCCACCGCACGTCCGGAAAACTCCGACACGCTGGCGTAGCCCTGACTGTCCATCCAGCGCGACAAACCGTCCTTCATCTCCTCGACAATCCGGAAACCATGCAGCATCGCCGCCGTGCACACCTGTACCGAGCCGCTGCCCAGCGCAATGAATTCCGCCGCATCGCGCCAACTGCCGATGCCGCCAATGCCAGAGATCGGCAGGCCTTGGGTCTGAGGATCGCGGGCGATCTCAGCGACCATGTTCAGCGCAATCGGCTTCACTGCCGAACCGCAATAACCACCATGGGTGCTTTGGCTGCCGACGGCGGGGTTGGCGACCATGCGCTCCAGGTTGACGCTGGTGATCGAGTTGATCGTGTTGATCAACGACACCGCATCGGCCCCGCCACGGTGCGCGGCACGGGCGGCGACACGGATGTCGGTGATGTTCGGCGTTAGCTTGACGATCACCGGCAGCGAGCAATACATCTTGCACCAGCGGGTGACCTGTTCGACGTATTCCGGCACCTGGCCGACCGCCGCGCCCATGCCCCGTTCCGGCATGCCGTGGGGGCAACCGAAATTCAGTTCGATGCCATCGGCCCCGGTCGCCTCCACCAGCGGCAGGATGTTTTTCCACGACTCTTCGACGCAGGGCACCATCAGCGACACGATCAGCGCGCGGTCCGGCCAGTCCTTTTTGACTTGGGTGATTTCCCGCAGGTTGATTTCCAGTGAACGGTCGGTGATCAGCTCGATGTTGTTAAAGCCAAGCACCTCCCGATTAGCCCCGAAGTGCGCCGAGTAGCGTGATGACACGTTGACCGCTGCCGGGTCTTCACCCAGGGTTTTCCAGACCACGCCGCCCCAACCGGCCTCGAACGCGCGAACCACGTTGTAGGCTTTGTCGGTCGGCGGCGCGGAGGCCAGCCAGAACGGATTGGGGGCTTTGATGCCGGCGAAGACAATCGAGAGATCGGCCATTTACGCAGCCTCCACGTTGAGCATGAGTTGAGCGTTGATGGCCTCGGCGGCCAGCTTGCCGTGCTGCACGGCCTGCACGGTGAGGTCCTGATCGAGGCTGGTGCAGTCGCCGCCGGCATACACGCCGGGAATGCTGGTGCGTAGCTGTTCGTCGACGAGGATGCGGTTGCCCTGACGCTTGAGTTCACGGGCCAGCGGATCGGCGAGGGCGCTGTTGTCGAAGGCCTGGCCGATGGCTTTGAAGATTGCATCGGCGGCCAGTTCGAAGGTTTCGCCGGTGGTTTGCAGGCGACCGTCTACCAAGTGGGTGCGGGCGAAGCGCATGCCGCGCACGTTGCCTTGATCATCGAGTAGCACTTCTTCAGGTTGAGCCCACGTCAACAACCGCACCTGATTGGCCTTGGCGATGTCCTGTTCGTGACCGGTGGCGCCCATGTCCTCGACGCCGCGGCGGTACACCAGATTCACATCGCGAGCGCCGAGGCGGGCCATTTGCACGGCCATGTCGATGGCGGTGTTGCCGGCGCCGAGGACAATGCAGTGCTCGGCCAGCGGCAGTTGCGTCAGGTCATCGGCCTGGCGCAGTTCGCGGATGTAGTCAGTGGCGGCGAGCAGGCCAGGGGCATCCTCATGGGCTAGCCCCAGCTGTTTGCTGGCGGCCAGGCCAAGGCCGAGGAACACCGCGTCGAATTGCTGATGCAGTTCGCTGAGGGTCAGGTTGTCGCCGAGTTTCTGTCCGTGGCGAATCTCGATCCCGCCAATCCCCATCAGGAACTCAAGCTCCTTCTGCGCGTAATCGTCCACCAGCTTGTACTTGGCGATCCCGTATTCGTTGAGCCCACCAGCCTTTTCCCGGGCCTCGAAAATCACCACGTCATGGCCGTGCATCGCGCTGCGGTGCGCGCAGGACAAACCGGCCGGGCCGGCACCGACCACGGCGATGCGCTTGCCGGTTGAGGCGGCGCGTTGGAACGGGTGTTCGTTGAAGTGTGCGTTGTCCACGGCATAGCGTTGCAACAGGCCGATCAACACCGGCGCGCATTCCTGGGCGTTGTTGCGCACGCAGGCTTGCTGGCACAGGATCTCCGTCGGGCAGACCCGGGCGCAACTGCCGCCGAGGATGTTGGCCGAGAGGATTTTTTGCGCCGCACCCTGAACGTTCTCCTGATGGATATTGCGGATGAACGACGGAATATCGATGTCGCTCGGGCAGGCATTCACGCAGGGCGCGTCGTAGCAATACAGGCAGCGCGAGGCTTCCAGATGCGCCTGACGGTCGTTGAGTGGCGGCGCCAGATCGGTGAAATGGCCGGCGAGGGCGGCCGCGTCCTCATGGGGATGCGGGAGGTGGTTCAGGGTTTTGATCACGGTGTTGGCCTCACGGTTATTTGAGGTACTGCCTCTGGTGGGCTGATCGTTCCCACGCTCTGCGTGGGAATGCCTCAAGGGACGCTCTGCGTTCCAATGGGACGCGGAGCGTCCCGGGCTGCATTCCCACGCGGAGCGTGGGAACGATCGGATGTACAGCGTCAGCGCTTCACGGGAACAGGCTTATGTTGCTCAGCCCGCTTGCTCAGCAAATCAAACACCGCCGGATACGCCGGCCGTTCGACATACCGACCGGCACCGCGCTCGGCCCGCAAATCACCGTCGGCCCACACCACTCGGCCCTGGCTGACGGTGTGGCTCGGCACGCCGCGCACGGTCTTGCCTTCGAAGATGTTGAAGTCGACTTGCTGGTGATGAGTCTTGGCTGAAATCGTCCGCGTACCTTCCGGGTCCCACAGCACCAGATCCGCATCGGCGCCAACGCGGATTGCCCCTTTGCGCGGATAGAGGTTGAAGATCTTCGCGGTGTTGGTAGAGGTGAGGGCAACGAAGTGCTGCATCGACAAGCGACCGGTGTTCACCCCCTCATCCCAGAGCACCGCCATGCGGTCTTCGATACCGGCGGTGCCGTTGGGGATTTTGCTGAAGTCGTCACGACCGGCGGCTTTTTGCTCGGCGCAGAAGCAGCAGTGATCGGTGGCGGTGGTGTGCAGGTTGCCCGCTTGCAGGCCATGCCAAAGGGCTTCCTGATGGCCACGAGGACGGAAGGGCGGGCTCATCACGTAACCGGCGGCGGTCTGCCAGTCCGGGTGTTGGTAAACACTGTCGTCCAATAGCAGATGCCCGGCCAGCACTTCGCCGTAAACCGGTTGGCCTTTGCTGCGGGCGTAGGTGATTTCGTCGAGGGCTTCCTTGGTCGAGACGTGGACCAGGTACAGCGGCGTGCCGAGGGTTTCGGCGATGCGGATCGCCCGGCTCGCGGCTTCACCTTCCACCTGCGAAGGCCGCGACAGCGGGTGCGCTTCCGGCCCGGTCATGCCCTGGGCCATCAACTTGCGTTGCAGGTGATAGACCAGTTCGCCGTTTTCCGCATGCACGGTCGGCACCGCGCCCAATTCCAGGCAGCGCTCGAAACTCGCTACCAACGTATCGTCGGCGGCCATGATCGCGTTCTTGTAGGCCATGAAATGCTTGAAGCTGTTGACCCCATGCTGGCTGACCAACTCGGCCATTTCTTCGCGGACCTGCTCGCTCCACCAGGTAATAGCGACGTGGAAACCGTAGTCCGACGCCGATTTCTCGGCCCAGCCGCGCCATTGATGAAACGCCTCCATCAACGATTGCTGCGGGTTGGGAATCACGAAGTCGATGATCGAGGTGGTGCCGCCGGCAAGCCCCGCTGCGGTGCCGCTGAAGAAGTCTTCGCTGGCCACCGTGCCCATGAAGGGCAACTGCATATGAGTGTGCGGGTCGATGCCGCCGGGCATCAGGTATTGGCCGCTGCCGTCGAGCACTTGCGCATCGGCGGGAACATCGAGGTTTTCACCGATGGCTTTGATCACGCCGTCGGCGCAATAGACGTCGGCGCGGTAACTTTCATCATGGGTAATAACGGTGGCGCCACGGATCAACAGAGACATTCCGAGTTCCTCGCAGGCATTGACCGACTGATGCCGATTCTAAATGTTTTATATGAAGCAGACGCCAATCGGTGTATTCCTGTCAGCGCTGTCAAGAATAGACGCTAGCTGCAGTTTGTCGATTGAGCAAGAATATTTTTTATAAGCTTATTACTTGTTTAACTGATTGATAAATAACGATAAAAACTGAAAATCACCAAAATGGTGAGGCCTTTCACCATTTTGACGCACTTGACAGGTTCCAAAAATAGACGAGATTTTCTATGTGAAATCAGCCGCTTGAGGATGGTCTATGGTTGATGCGCAATCTTTCAAAAAAGATCGACGCACCAGATTGAGTCCTGACTGTTCGGACAACTTGCCTGACATTCGGCCTGAGTGGCATGGCAACTCACCGCGGATTCAATAGTTGGATAAATAAAGCTGATTAACATCAGTTGGTTAGCGAAATTTTATGGCACTGCCCGATGCGCTAGCGGGGCACCCGGCACGTTTATTGATGCCGCCGCTGACACCTTGGCCGGTCCATGAAAGTTGTCAGTTTCTCCGGCCATCGTCCGGCTCGCGCACCTCGCGCCAGCCCCTGATGAGCAAAAATAATCAAAAGAACAGTGGAGCGGCCATGCAACAGATCAGATCGCAAGTGACCGAGCGCGACGGCTTGTTTGAGCTCGAAGCCGGCAGCGACGTCCTCGACAGTCCCCGTTACAACCACGACATGGCACCGACCAAGGTGCGCGAACGAACCTGGAACAAATGGCACATCACCGCGTTATGGGTCGGCATGGCGATCTGCGTGCCGACCTACACCCTCGGCGGCGTGCTCACCGCTTATTTCGGCCTGAGCGTCGGTGAAGCGCTGCTGGCGATTCTGTTTGCCAACATCATCGTGCTGATCCCGCTGACCCTGAACGCCTTCCCCGGCACCAAGTACGGCATTCCATTTCCGGTGTTGCTGCGCTCGTCCTTCGGCATCCTCGGTTCCAACATTCCGTGTCTGATTCGTGCCCTGGTGGCGTGCGGCTGGTTCGGCATTCAGACGATGTTCGGCGGGCTGGCGATTCACCTGTTTCTCGGCTCTGTCTTCGATGGCTGGAAGGCCCTCGGCGGTACCGGTGAAGTGATCGGCTTCATGCTGTTCTGGGCCTTGAACCTGTGGGTGGTGATTCGCGGCGCGGACTCGATCAAATGGCTGGAAACCCTCTCGGCACCCTTGTTGGTGCTGGTGGGTGTGGGGCTGCTGGTGTGGGCGATGCCGAACGTATCGATGACTGAATTGATGGCGATCCCGGCCAAGCGTCCGGAAGGGGCCAGCGTGGTCAGTTATTTTGCCGCCGGGCTGACCGCCATGGTCGGGTTCTGGGCCACTTTGTCGCTGAACATTCCGGACTTCAGCCGCTACGCGAAAAGCCAGAAGGATCAGATCGTCGGGCAGATCATCGGCTTGCCCTTGACCATGTTCCTGTTCGCCTCCCTCGGCGTGGTGATGACAGCCGCTTCGGTAAAACTGGTGGGCGTCACTGTCTCTGATCCGGTCACGTTGATCGGCCATATCCAGAGCCCAGTCTGGGTCGCCCTGGCCATGGCGCTGATCATCATCGCCACGTTGTCGACCAACACCGCGGCCAACATTGTTTCGCCAACCAACGATTTCCAGAACGTCGCGCCCAAGGTCATCAACCGCACCAAAGCGGTGATGCTCACGGGTTTGGTCGGGTTGGCGCTGATGGCTCATGAATTGTTGAAAAAACTGGGGCTGATCGTTTCGGATTTGAGCCTGGAGACGGTGTACTCCAACTGGTTGCTGGGCTATTCGAGCCTGCTGGGGCCGATTGCCGGGATCATGGTGGTGGACTATTTCCTGATCAAGAAACAGCAACTGGACTTGGCGGGGCTCTACCGCGATGACGTTTATCCGGCGTGGAACTGGTTCGGCTTTATCGCGTTCGGCGTGCCGGTGGCGTTGACGCTGCTGTCGCTGGGCAGCGATGCGTTCAGCTGGTTCTACAGCTACGGCTGGTTCACTGGCTCGGCCCTTGGTGGGTTGATTTATTACGGGTTGAGTGTGATGCGGCCGAGTCCTACTACTGTGAAGTCGGCGGTTTGAGTTTGATCGTTCCCACGCTCTGCGTGGGAATGCAGCCCGGGACGCTCCGCGTCCCAGAAGCGGACGCAGAGCGTCCATGGATGAATTCCCACGCAGAGCGTGGGAACTATCAGAAGAAGAACTGAGGAGATCACCATGAACGCTGCCATAGACGTTCTGCAGTCCACCCATCAGCACATCAACCGCGACCGTCTGTGGCAGTCGCTCATGGACTTGGCCAAACTCGGTGCCACGGTCAAGGGCGGCGTCTGCCGGCTGGCCCTGACCGACCTCGACCGCCAGGCCCGGGACATTTTCGTGCGCTGGTGCGAGGAAGCCGGCTGCACCGTCAGCATCGACGCGGTCGGCAACATCTTCGCTCGCCGTCCGGGGCGCAACCCGAACCTGCCACCGGTGATGACCGGCAGCCATATCGACACCCAGCCCACCGGCGGCAAGTTCGACGGCTGCTTCGGCGTGCTGGCCGGGGTCGAAGTCTTGCGCACCCTCAATGACCTGGGCGTAGAAACCGAAGCGCCGCTGGAAGTGGTGGTCTGGACCAACGAAGAAGGCTCGCGCTTCGCTCCCTGCATGATGGGCTCCGGCGTGTTCGCGGAAAAATTCACCCTCGAAGAAACCCTGACCAAGGTCGATGCCGAGGGCGTGACCGTCGGCGAAGCCTTGAACGCCATCGGCTATGCCGGGCCGCGCAAGGTCAGCGGCCATGCCGTTGGCGCGTATTTCGAAGCGCACATCGAGCAAGGCCCGATTCTTGAGGACGAGCGCAAAACCATTGGCGTGGTGATGGGCGCCCTCGGGCAGAAATGGTTCGACTTGAAACTGCGCGGCGTCGAAGCCCACGCCGGCCCGACACCGATGCACCTGCGTAAGGACGCCCTGGTCGGTGCCTCGGTGATCGTCGGCGCGGTCAATCGCGCCGCCCTCGGCCATCAACCCCACGCCTGCGGCACCGTCGGCTGCCTGCAAGCCTATCCCGGCTCGCGCAACGTGATTCCTGGCGAAGTGCGCATGACCCTGGACTTCCGTCATCTGGAGCCGGCGCGACTCGATTCAATGATCGCCGAAGTCCGCGAGGTCATCGAAACCACTTGCGAGGAACACGGCCTGACCTTCGAACTGACGCCCACCGCCGACTTCCCGCCGCTGTACTTCGACAAGGGCTGCGTCGAAGCGGTACGCGGCGCTGCGCAAGGGTTGGGGCTGTCGCACATGGACATCGTCAGCGGGGCAGGGCACGACGCAATCTTCCTCGCCGAACTCGGCCCGGCGGGGATGTCTTCGTGCCTTGCGAAGGCGGTATCAGCCACAACGAAATCGAAAACGCCGCACCCGATGATTTGGCCGCCGGGTGTGCGGTGTTGTTGCGGGCGATGCTGGCGGCGTCGGATGCGATTGCCAGCGGTGAATTGGCGGCTTGAAGATCAAAGGATCGCAGGCTTCGGCAGCGCCCACAGGCGCGTAGGAGCTGCCGAAGGCTGCGATCTTTTGCTTTTTACATATTAAAAATTGCCCCCACGTCACAAACCCGAATCCTCAATCGTCATCCTGTTGAACCCCTCAAATAGTGGAGCAACACGATGTCGTCCAACACCCAACCGGTCAATCTGCTGCAATCCATCCCTCAGGTTTTCGAAAGCCTGACCCAGGTCCATGTCACCCTCGACAGCCATGACCTGGCCCCGACCCTCAAACACCTGCTGCACCTGCGTGCCTCGCAGATCAACCAATGCGGTTTCTGCGTGAAGATGCACACTCGCGAGGCGCGCGAAGCCAATGAAACCAACGAGCGGCTGGACCGCCTGATTGTCTGGCGCCATGTCAGCGATTTCAGCGCCGCCGAACGCGTCGCCCTGGCCTGGACCGAAGCCCTGACCGTACTCGATGAAAAAACCGATTACGCCAGCCTGCGCGGCGACTTGCGCGAGCATTTCAACGACGCGCAGATCGGTGCCTTGACGGCCGAGATCGGCATGATCAACCTGTGGAACCGTTTGCAGGTGTCGAGGCACTGATCGATGAATTCCGCTGAAAACGCCGCCGCTGTATTCGAGCAGCGCCGGCCCTTTTTGCTCGGTCTGGCGTATCGCATTCTCGGCTCGCGCACCGAAGCCGAGGATGTGGTGCAAGAGCTGTTCATCAAATGGCTGGAGGCCGACCGGGCCTCCATCGCCACGCCAGCCGCCTGGCTCACCACGGCCTGCACCCGGCAATGCATCGACTTGCTGCGTTCGGCGCACACGTCACGGGTCGATTACATCGGCACCTGGCTGCCGGAACCGATTCACACCACCCATCAGCATTCACCCGAACACATGCATGAACTGGCCTCGTCATTGTCCACCGCGTTCCTGCTCTTGCTGGAACGGCTGACTCCAAAGGAACGCGCCGCCTACCTGCTCTACGAAATTTTTGACATGGACTACGCGCAAGTCGCCGAGGCGATCGGGGTTCAGGAAGCGGCTTGTCGCAAATTGGTATCCCGAGCCAAGGCCGGTCTGGGTAACGGGCAAATCCGCTATCAACCGGAACCGGCGCGTCAGGACCAATTGCTGAACGCCTTCCACAGCGCCATCGCCAGCGGCTCAACCGCATCCCTGACCGCGCTGCTGGCCGAAGACGTCGAACTCTGCGCCGACGGCGGCGGCAAGGCCTCGGCCATCCGCGAAACCCTGTTCGGCATCAGCAGCGTGCTGGAATTCATTGGTCAGTCGTTGCATGTCTATTGGCAGACTTGCGAATGGCTGCCCAGCGAAATCAATGGGGCACAAGGGGTGATCATCAAGGTGGACGGGGTCATTACTGCGTCGATGACGTTTGGTTTTGATGAAGCGGGGCGGGTGAGCCGGATTTTTATCATGCGCAACCCGGATAAGTTGGCGGGGTTGGATGCATCGTTGCAAGTGCAATAGTTGATCGTTCCCACGCTGCGTGGGAACGATCAGCCCGGCGGATGAGTACTCCGCACTATCCCAACCCTCCGCGGTCGTAATCTTCACAGGGCGGCGCATGAATGCGCCGCCGTACGCGTGGAGACCCAATGAGCCAGGACGTCCTGACCACCGAAACCAATCGCCGTCAGTTGCAGCAGATCATCGCCGGCCTGTCCGATGGGGTGATTCTGCTGGAGCTCGACCAGACCCTTCTCTGGGCCAATGACGCCGCGTTGGCCATGCACGGCGTCGGGCAACTCAGCGAGCTCGGGGCGAATGCCAAGGAGTACGCCAAGCGCTTCGCCTTGCGTTATCGCAATAATCACCCGGTTCAGACTGACAATTATCCGATCAGCCGCGTCGCCCGAGGCGAGACCTTCAGCGATGTGTTGGTTGAAGTGACGCCTACGGACGACGAAGAGCGCACTTGGGTCCACAGCGTGCGCAGCATGGTGTTGGCCGACAGCGCTGGCAAGCCGGAGTTGCTGGTGCTGATCATGAACGATGTCACGGAGTGGGCCAGCGCCGAACAGCGTTTCGAAAAAACCTTCAACGCCAACCCGGCCCCGGCGGTGATCTGTCGCCTCAGCGATTTGCGTTACATCAAAGTCAACCCGGGCTTCCTGGAGATGACCGGCTATACCCGTGAGCAGGTGATCGGCCGTTCGACCTATGAACTGGACGTGCTGGAGGGGGCCGAAAACAAAGACCTGGCCAAGCAGCGGTTGCGCGAAGGGGTGACCATTCCGCAAATGCAGGCACAGCTGCAGTTAGCCGAAGGGGGCAGCAAACAGGTGATCGTCGCCGGCCAGCCCCTTGAGCTGAACGACGAAGCCTGCATGCTCTTTTCCTTCGTCGACATCGAGCCTCGGCATAAGGCCGAAGTCGCCCTGCGCCAGAGCGAGGAACGTTTTGCCAAGGCTTTCCGACTGACCCCGGTGCCCATCCTGGTGTGCAACGCCGGCGATCAGGTGGTGATGGACGTCAATGAAGCCTTCCTCGATACGCTCGCGTATTCCAGTGAAGAAGTGCTTGGAAAATCGGTGACGCAGATCGATTTTATCGATGACACAGGCGCACGCGCGCGACTGTTTACGGCACTGGAAAAAAACGGAAGCGTGGATCGTGTTGATGTCCGGGTACGCAGAAAAGGCGCGGGATTGATCGATTGTGCGGTTTCTGCCGACACCGTGAACATTCAGGACAGTCCCTGCTACCTGCTGGTGTTTATGGACATCACCGAACGTAAACGCACGGAGCTGGAGTTGGTGTCGGCGATCGAAGAGGTCATGAAAGACGCCTCCTGGTTCAGCCGCACGCTCATCGAGAAACTCGCTAACGTGAAAAACGTCAACTCGCCGCAGTTGCCCAGTGTGTCTTTCACCGACCTGACCGCCCGCGAGCGCGATGTGCTCGGCCTGATCTGCGAAGGCCTGGCCGACAAGGAAATCGCCGCACGGCTCAAACTTGCGCCGAACACGGTGCGCAACCATGTCTCGACCGTATATTCCAAGCTCGACGTTCACAGTCGTAGCGAGGCAATTGTCTGGGCTCGCGAGCGCGGTTTGTTCTCCAGCGAGTGGCGGCCCAAGGCCCAGCGTTAGGTGCAAATGCACTACTCCAGGGGGTGCAAATTGATGTTCTGGACGGGGGCGGCGGTTCTTAGGCTGTAAGGGTGCGATACAGGTCTTCGGGTATCGCGTCCCTTTCGAAACAGCTACAGGAACCGCGGGATGATTTATTTGGCGCAATTGCGTATGCAACTGGAGCGGAGCTTTTCGCCGTTGGCCTGTGAGTGCAAGGTTACGGGTGATCATTCACTGACGGTGAAGCTCTATCATCCGGTGTCGGGGCAGGTGGATCTGGTGGTCAGTGGGTTGAGCGTGGCCAACCTCAGAACGCCAGAGGCGGTGGCAGCGTTGATCGAAGAGCTGCGTTATGAACTCGAGAGCAACACGTTGCATTGTCGCGAGACGTCCTAGGAACTGTCAGGTTTTGCCGGCGGTCGTATAAGGAATACGAGAGTATTTTTTCTGTGACCGGTCCGCGGGTACGCGGTGAGCGTGTTGGGTCGCGGAAATATGTCGATCACTTACCGCGGGTCAACCTATGAAAAGTCTTGGGAAACGCACTTTTACAACACTGTCGTTCGCACTCTGGATAGCGATTCTGGGTGGTTGTGCCAGTCCTCCACCGCCACCTCCCGCTGCGCCGCCTCCCCCCCCCGTGCGCACCTGCCAAACCACTGAAAACATCGATGTACAAGGCGATGTGAGGGCTGAGGGGCAGGTGACCCGGGAAACGACGCTCACTCGTTGCGTCACTCAATAATCATCCATCGGCTCACGTTGAACCGCCAGCAGCGCTGTGCTGCTGGCGGGTATCCGCGCGCGTCGCTCAGACTTCCTCAATCCTGACCCAACGGGACTCCCGCGCTGCCAACCGGATCGCCGTCGCCAGGCGTTCGACTTCCCACGCCTGTTCGAAATCCGTCCCACCCTGCGATAAGCCTGCCAGCGCCATCACCAGATCATGGACTTCCAGCGTCTTGAGTTCGTTGTATCCGAGTTGATGCCCTGCCGCCGGACTGAACGCCGCATAACCCGGCAAATTCGGCCCTGCCAGCAAGCGCTGGAAACCGTCCTGACCGGCACGAAACAGACGCAGTTCATTCAAGCGTTCCTGATCGAATACCAACGTCCCTCGGGTGCCGCTGATTTCAAAACTCAGGTGATTCTTGTAGCCGTGCTTGAGCCAACTGCTGCTGAACGTGCCACGGGCGCCGTTGGCAAACCGCAACAAGGCATGGACTTGATCATCGACGGCGATGCTGAGCTGTTCCGGACTGCCAACCGTGGCGGGACGTTGCCGGTGCACGGTCTGGGTGTCGGCGCTCACTGCATCGACATCGCCCACCAGATAACGGGCCATGGCCAACAAGTGACTGCCCAGGTCGGCCAGTGCGCCACCGGCATGATCGGCCTCGCAACGCCACGACCAGGGCGACGCGGGGTCGGCCATGAAGTCTTCGCTGAATTCACCCTGGAAACTGATGATCTGACCCAAGTCGCCGTTTTCAATCAGCTCCCGGGCCAGCCCGATCATCGGGTTGTGCTGATAGTTGTAACCGACCCGCGTCACCACGCCTGCGGCTTTGGCGGCAAGACGCATCGCGCTGGCCTGTTCGAGGCTCACAGCCAGCGGTTTTTCGCAGTACACCGGTTTACCGGCGGCGAGGGCGGCCATGGCCATGGGGTAGTGCAGATGGTTAGGGGTGGTGATGGCGATCAGATTGACCTTGGGGTCATTGATCAGCTGTTGCCAGTCGCTGTGAGCGGTATCGAAGCCCCAGGCGTCGGCGCAGTGCCGGGCGCGCTGCGGATCGGCGTCGGCGAGGGCCGCGAGCTTGAGCTTCAGCGGCAATTCAAAAACGGCGCTGACGTTGCGAAAGGCCAAGGCGTGGGCGCGGCCCATGAAACCTGTGCCGATGAGTCCGATACCGAGTTCGCGCATAGCCGGGGTCCTTTGGGTTTTTATTTTCAGGAGGGCTATTTATGGAATAAATATTCTTAAATGGCAACTACGTGGAATAAATATTCTTTTTGTGTGCGGCGTCAGGAGGCACACGAAATGGCTACAACGCCTTACGACATTGCCTACAGCCACGCCGGAATCCGCTGGCTTGCGGGTCTTGCTCCCGGTCTCTATCGTTTCCATTTGCGCAGATCAACGACAAATCGCGGACTTTAATGACGGGACATACACCGCGGACTATATTGGCCACTAACTAATCAAATTTGAGCAATGCACCAACGCTCGAATAGAGGTGGCAATGTCGAAGGATCTCGGAAAAACGACCTATGTTTTCGTTGATGGTGATCGTCACGAAGCGAAGGCTGTGCGTGATTCGGCAGGATTCCAGCGCGGCGGCATTGTCCGGCTAACGAACGGTAAAATTGTTAGCGGTCATGCCAGTACTGTCAAAATAAACGCCGAGAGGACATACGGACTAATCGCAGCAGCAGTTGCAAAAAGTGGATCAGGAGTGACGCTTGATATGGAAAGCGCAGGACACAAAACATCGACTGAAACTGGCTGGATAATGGTCGGTTCTAACGGCAACAAGATATCAGTCGACACTTGCGCCTCGGTGCGTATAGATGAGTACGCTACTGAAATGCTCAAGGATCCGAACAAGGTTCGGGAGTTTTTCAAACGTGTAAATGGGGAAGCCAAGGTTCGCTGATGTATTGCATTTCTCCTTCTTTTGTTCTTGGTTTCCATGGGTGCGAGCGAGAAATTGGCGAACGCGTACTGGCTGGCGAAGCAACGCTACTTGATAGCACTAATGACTATGATTGGCTTGGTCGCGGCGCCTATTTTTGGGAAAACAACCCACAGCGCGCGTTGAGCTTCGCGACCAATGCGCAAAAGCGGAGCACTATCAAAAATCCATTTGTGATTGGGGCCGTGATTGACTTGGGTCGTTGCCTGGATTTCACGACTGAAAGTGCGTTGCGTGAAATCCGTCAGACCTACCTATGGCTTGAAGCAGCCTCAAAAGAAAAGGGCGGTCAACCTCTTAAGAAAAATAATCCGTACCTGCGTCGTTTGGATTGTCAGGTCATTGATGCTTTACACACCTTCCGGGAGTTTACAGAGGCGCCTGCGTACGACTCTGTTCGTTCACCGTTCTGGGAGGGTGAACGTCTTTATCCTGGTACGGACTTTACGCATGAAACACATGTTCAGCTGGCGATCCGTAACGTAAAGAGTATCAAGGGTTATTTTAGAGTTCTGGATTTGACTGGGAAGCCGGTTGAATTTGTGCGGGGATGAACAGTGTGGTTCCCAAAAGGCAGCCCCGAGGCTCTATGCCGGTAAGTTAAGAAATTTGAGCGACGAAAATCCTGTGGGAGCGTGGCTTGCCCGCGAAGAACGATGACGCGTAGTACCTGAAAAACCGCGGTGCATTCTTCGCGGGCAAGCCACGCTCCCACAGGTTCTGCGTCTTAACTTACCGGCATTGAGCCCCGAGGCCTGCCTTTTGTGTATCTGGTGAACCCAATCAGGACAAGAACCCACCATCCACATTCAACGAAACCCCAGTGGTGTAGCTCGACGCATCACTGGCCAGGTACAACACCGCACCGGCCATTTCACTCGGGTCCGCCACGCGCTTGAGCGGAATCTGCTGCAGCGCGGTTTTCAGAATGGCGTCGTTTTTCACCAGCGCCGAAGCGAACTTGGTGTCGGTCAGACCCGGCAGCAGGGCGTTGCAGCGGATGCCGAATTGCGCGCATTCCTTGGCGAAGACCTTGGTCATGTTGATCACCGCTGCCTTGGTTACCGAGTAGATGCCCTGGAAGATCCCCGGTGAAATGCCGTTGATCGAGGCGACGTTGATGATGCTGCCGCCACCGTTTTCGCGCATCAGCTTGCCGGCTTCCACCGACATGAAAAAGTAGCCGCGAATGTTCACGTCGACGGTTTTCTGGAAGGCGCTGAGGTCGGTGTCCAGGACGTTGCAGAACTGCGGGTTGGTCGCCGCGTTGTTGACCAGAATATCCAGGCGCCCGAACTGTTCGCGGATGCCGGCGAAGACTTGGGTGATCTGCTCCATCTCACCAATGTGGCAGGCAATGGCGGTGGCTTTGCCGCCGGCGGCAATGATTGCGTCGGCAACATGCTGACAACCGTCGAGCTTGCGGCTCGAAACGATGACGTGGGCACCTTGCTGCGCCAGCAGTTTGGCGATGGCTTCACCGATGCCACGGCTCGCGCCGGAGACGAAAGCGATCTTGCCGTCGAGGTCGAACAACTGAGTCTTGGACATGATTTTTCCTTGTTATGGGCGCGATCAGAGACTGGATTTCTGGATGACTTGCAGGCTCATCTGCTCCAGCAGTTTGTTCATGTGAATGAACTGTGCGAAGCGTTTGTCCTGGGTCTGACCATGGAAGAAGCGGTAGTAGATCTGCTGCACGATGCCGGCCAGACGGAACAGGCCGTAGGTGTAGTAGAAGTCGAAATTGTCGATCTGGATGCCCGCGCGCTCGGCGTAGTAATCGACGAACTCACGGCGGGTCAGCATGCCGGGAGCGTGGCTTGGCTGGCGCCGCATCAGTTGCACCGGCGCCGGGTCGTCGGCTTCGATCCAGTAGGCGAGGGTGTTGCCCAAGTCCATCAGCGGGTCGCCGAGGGTGGTCAGCTCCCAATCCAGCACGCCGATGATCTGCATCGGGTTCTCGGGGTCGAGGATCACATTGTCGAAGCGGTAATCGTTGTGGACGATGCTCGACGTTGGGTGATCGGCCGGCATCTTGTCGTTGAGCCAGGCTTTGACCGCTTCCCACTTAGGCGCGTCCGGGGTCAGGGCTTTTTCGTAGCGCTCGCTCCAGCCTTTGATTTGCCGTGCCACATAGCCTTCGGGTTTGCCGAGGTCGCCCAGGCCATAGGCCTTGTAGTCGACCCGGTGCAGTTCCACGAACTTGTCGATGAAGCTTTTGCACAGGGTTTCGGTCTTCGCTGAATCCAGCCCCAGTTCCGGCGGCAGTTCGGAGCGCAGGATGATCCCCTTGACCCGTTCCATCACATAAAACTCGGCACCGATCACTGATTCGTCGGTGCAGTGCACATAGGCTTTGGGGCAATAGGGAAAGCCGTCCCGCAGCTGATTGAGAATGCGAAATTCGCGGCCCATGTCATGGGCGGATTTGGCCTTGTGGCCGAACGGTGGCCGACGCAGGACGAATTCCTGTTCGGGGTATTCCAGCAGGTAAGTCAGGTTCGACGCACCGCCCGGAAACTGGCTGATTTTCGGCAAGCCACTCAGGCCCGGAATGTGCGCCTTGAGGTACGGATCGATCAGGCTGGCATCGAGTTCTTCGCCAGAGCGGATACGGGTGGACTGGTCAGTAAGCGCCATGCTTATCCCTTCTGCTTATTTTGGAGGCCAGACATCATTGGCTAATCTAATGGTGCGCCGGGGTCGCCACAAGCGCGGCACGGTCTTATAGGTTAGCGTGTTGCCGGATAATCAGCGTTCCTGATGTGCGCGAACGGGCTCGGCGGACTATGGTTCAGTGGACCGTCGCTTCCAGGAAGGAGATTCGACATGGGTTGTCCGCAAGTTTGCGCCACCGCGACCCTGCAATGCAGTTTCGGCGCGGCACCAGCGGTACTCAACGTGCTGCCGGTGAATCGCACGCTGACCGGGGGCATGCCAGCGGCGAACATCATGGATCACATTCCGCTGGTCAACGTCATGCCGTTCGGCACGTGCATGAGCATGGCCAACCCGATGGTCGCGGCCGCCACTGCCGCAGCGCTGGGCGTATTGACGCCGATGCCCTGCATCCCGGCCACCGCCACCCCCTGGATTCCCGGAGGCGCGCCGACCCTGCTGCTGGGCGGCATGCCGGCCATCGATGCCAACAGCACCCTGATGTGCAATTGGGCAGGGGTGATAAAAATCGTGATGCCGGGGCAAATGCAGATGCTCATTCCCTGACCGCACACGATCAAACTGTGGGCGCGGGTTTGCTCGCGAAGGCGGCGTGTCAGGCGACATCGATGCTGAATGTGAGGGCCTCATCGCGGGCAAGCCCGCTCCCACAGGGGATTTCCGGTGAATGCAGTATTTGTGAACAACAGTGATCACTGTGGGAGTGGGCTTGCCCGC
>NZ_AKJB01000054.1:0-54005 GCF_000282555.1 Pseudomonas sp. GM102
ACCTTCAGCGAAGCGGTCAGCGGTTTCAGCAACGCCGACCTGACCATCGCCAACGGCACACTGACTGCGGTGGCGAGCAGCAGTGACGGCGGCGTCACCTGGACCGCGACCTTCACGCCGACCAATGCCATCACCGACACCACCAACCTGATCACCCTGGATAACAGCGGGGTGCAAAACGCTTCGGGCAATGCCGGCAGCGGCACTACCGATTCCAACAACTACGCGATCGACACCGTGCGGCCTACGGCAACCATCGTGGTTGCGGACGCGGCGCTGGGGGTAGGGCAAACATCGGTGGTGACCATCACGTTCTCCGAGGCGGTGACCGGTTTTACCACGGCCGACCTGACGGTGAGCAACGGTACCCTGAGCAGTCTGAGCACCAGCGATAACATCACCTGGACCGCCACCCTGACGCCGACAGCGAGCATCACCGATTCGACCAACCTGATTATTCTGGACAACACCGGGGTCCTGGATGTGGCCGGAAACGCGGGTGCCGGCACCACGGATTCGAATAACTACGCGATCGACAGCCAACGGCCGACCGCCACCATCGTGTTGAGCGACACGACCCTGAAACCAGGGGAGACGTCGCTGGTGACCATCACCTTCAGTGAAGCGGTGACAGGTTTTGACAACAGTGATTTGAGCATCGCCAATGGCACCTTGAGCGCGGTCAGCAGCAGCGACGGTGGCATCACCTGGACCGGGACCTTCACCCCGACTATCGGGATTACCGACACCAGCAACATCATCACGCTGAACAACAGCGGCGTCTCGGACCTGGCCGGCAATACCGGGGCAGGCACCACCAACTCGGCCAATTATGTGGTGGAAACCGAGGTGCCGACCGCCACCATCGTGGTTGCCGACAATGCCCTCAAGGCCGGTGAAACCTCGCTGGTCACTATCACTTTCAGCGAAGCAGTCAGCGGTTTCAGCAACGCCGACCTGACCGTTGCCAACGGCACCCTCAGTAATGTTTCGTCCAGTGATGGCGGCGTGACCTGGACCGCGACCTTCACGCCTACGGTCAGTGTGACGGACACCACTAACCTGATCAGCCTGGACAACAGTGGTGTAACCAACGCCTCGGGTAACAGTGGCGTCGGCGTGACCAATTCCAACAACTACGCGATCGACACCGCTCGCCCGACCGCGACCATTGTGGTTGCGGACAATAAACTGGGCATCGGCGAGACCACCACGGTGACCATTACCTTCAGCGAAGCGGTGTCCGGTTTCGACCTGTCGGACCTCAGCGTGGCCAATGGCGTGCTATCCAACCTTGCCAGCAGCAACGGCGGTGTGACCTGGACCGCCACGCTCACGCCGACCGCGAGCCTTAATGATGCGACCAACCTGATCATACTCGACACCGGTAATGTGCTCGACGCCGCCGGCAATGCCGGCGCCAGCATCGCCATCTCCAACAACTACGCGCTGGATGCGACCCACCCGACCGTCAACATCGTGGTTGCCAACCCGAACCTGAGCATTGGTCAGACGACACTGGTGACTTTCACCTTCAGCGAGGCGGTCAGCGACTTCGATTTGTCGGACCTGAGCGTCACCAATGGCGAGCTGACCAACCTGGCCAGCAGCGACGGCGGCAAGACCTGGACCGGGACCTTCACACCCACCGCGAACATCACCGACCCGAGCAACTTCATTGCGCTGGACACCAGCAATGTGACGGACCTGGCGGGCAACGTGGGCGCCAGCGTCGCGGTATCCAATAACTACGCGATCGATACCGCACCGGCGCCTCCCTTGGTTTTGACACCGGTGGTCGTAGTCGATCTACCGAACGTGCCATTGCAACCGATCATCTTCACTCCACCCACTGGCGATCTTGGCTCGCCGCTGACCTTTGCCCCGCTGTTTGAACAACGGGTGTTAGGTAATGGCATTCGGCCTCTGGGCGATATTTTCCTGAACCATGGGGCGCTGGCGCCAAGTTTTATCGCGCAGGTATTCAGCAGCAGTGAGAGCGGTGGTGATGGCTCAGGCCAAGGCTTCCTGGGCTTTGGCGGGGGCGATGGCGGGGTCTTCGGCAGCAGCACGCTGTCGAGTCTGTTCAATCAGGACACCAGTAGCGAGGGGGATTCGCTGAACACCTTCGGTAGTCAGTCAATCAGGGCGGGGGATGCTTCCCAAGGGTTGCGTGGCGTGTTTGGCGCACCGACTCTTGGCCAGCAATTGCAACAGCTCAAAGACACCGAGCAGCGGCAGGTCGAAAGCCTGGCCGCAGCTTTGCAACAGGTCGGCATCAGCGAAATGCAGGCCTGAAAAAAACATTAAAGCAGTGAGGCACCCGGGGGCTCCAAGGATGAAGAGAAGTCAGAAGTTGTTCGGCGCCAGCCTGCTGGCGCTGGCGATCAGCGGATGTGCAGTCACCAGTGAACCGATCGAACGCAGCGTCAGCCAACAGCGCGCCAAAAGCGATCTGCAAAAGATGTACACGGGTCAGGAGCCCCTCAGCGGCCCACTGACCATGCACCAGGCCATGGCCCGCGCGGTGAAGTACAACCTCGAAGGCCGGCTCAAGATCATGGAAGAGGCCCTGGCCAAGCGCCAACTCGACCTCGCCAGTTTCGACATGCTGCCACGCATGGCGCTGGATGCCGGTTACGTGGGGCGTAACAACGTCAACGCTTCCAGCAGTCAGAGCGTGGAAACCGGCACCCAGTCCCTGGAACCGTCGACCTCCCAGGACCGCGACCGTGAAGTGGCGGACCTGACCATGGTCTGGAACGTGCTCGACTTCGGCGTCAGTTACATCAGTGCCAAGCAGCAGGGCGATCAGCGGCTGATCGTGCAGGAGCGTCGGCGCAAGGTGATCAACACCATCGTTCAGGACGTACGCTCGGCCTATTGGCGAGCCATGGCCGCCGAGCGTTTGCTCAAGCAAATCGACAGCCTGATGGCCCGGGTCGAAACCGCCCGCAACAATAGCCAGAGCATGAGCGAACAGCGTATCGGCGATCCGATTCAGGCATTGGGTTATCAGCGCTCGCTGATCGAAGCCACTCGGCAACTGGAAGAGCAACGCCGCGCGCTGTCGCTGGCGAAAACCGAACTGGCGACCCTGATCAACCTGCCTCCGAGCACCGAGCTGACGCTGGCGACCCAGGACGACTACGTCATTCCGGAACTCAAAGTCGACCTCGCCAGCCTGGAACAGGAAGCCCTGACCAGTCGGCCGGAGTTGCGTGAGCAGGATTACCAGACCCGCATCAGCGCCGCCGAAACCCGCAAAGCCATGCTGCGCCTGCTGCCGGGGCTGGAGTTTTCCGCCGGTGGGCATTACGACAGCAACTCGTTTTTGGTGGAGCAGGGCTGGGCGGATTACGGGGTGAAAGTCACCTGGAACCTGTTCAATGTGATTTCCGCACCCGCCGCGATCGACGTTGCCAAGGCCGGTGAAGAAGTCGCCACGGCGCGCCGGCAGGCGATGTCGATTGCCGTACTGGCGCAGCTTTACGTGGCCAACGCCAACTATCGCGAGGCGATGCGGCAGTTCAAGACCAATCAGCAACTGTCGGACATCGATGGGCAAATCGTCGGCCAACTGCGCAATCGCTATCAGGCGGCCGGGCTGGGCGAACTGGATCTGATCCAGGGCGAGCTGAACACGTTGCAGGCCGATCTGCGTCGCGACCTGTCTTACGCTGACTTGCGCAACGCTTACGGGCAAATCTTCGCCAGCGCCGGTCTCGATCCGCTGCCGGACGAGGTGCAATCGACGCAAGTCCAGTCCATCGCCACCGCCCTGGCCACTCGCGAAGAGGCGTGGGCGGCGGGCAACATCTCAGTGCCGGTGGCCCATGCCCCGGTCCAATAACCTGTTGGCGCCGACGGCGAGCATCAGCCGCGCCCAACGGGAGACCCGCAACGGCCATCGTGGCGCAGCGATTCTGCTGACCGGTTTACCGGCCGCGGGCAAGTCGACATTGGCCCAGGCACTGCACGCCGAGTTGTTCGAACACGACGTGCAGAGTGTGGTGCTCGATGGCGACGGATTGCGGGTCGGGCTCAATCGCGACCTGGGGTTCAGCGACAGCGATCGCCTGGAAAACATCCGCCGTGCCAGCGAACTCGCGGCGCTGTTGGTGGACAACGGGCAGATCGTGATCCTCGCGATGATCGCGCCCTTGGTGGAGTTGCGTGAATTGTTCGTCCAACGGTTGGGCGAGGACTACCGCGAAGTCTGGTGCAGCGCCTCGTTGGCGGTGTGTGAACAGCGCGATCCCAAAGGTCATTACGCCCGGGCTCGACGGGGTGAGTTGGCGGGGTTTACCGGTATTTCGGCGCCGTATGAACCACCGCCGTGCGCGTCGCTGGTGCTCGACACGGGTGCGCAGTCGGTCGAAGCCTGTCTCGACCGTTTGCTAACCTGGCTCGGCGAGTGCGCGGTGCTGCCGAAACAATGAGTCGGCCGGCCTTCTCCCGCTTGCCGGTAACGGTGGATTTGCCGTTGCTGTTGCAGGCGCTGGGGGCGATTGGCGAGGACGACTGGCGCAGCCACTTCAATAGCGCTTATTACGCGGGCGACTGGAGTGGCGTGGCGCTGATTTCCGCAGCCGATGCCTTGACTGAGCTGTCGCCCGGTCGCGGCGAAACGCTTTTGCGTGAGCCCTGGCGGCAAGATGCTCGATGGCAGCAAGGGCTGCGGGATCTGCCGCTGCAGATCGTCTGCGCGCGCCTGTTGCGGCTCGGCCCGGGCGGGCGCATCCATGAGCATCGCGACTATGACCTGGGCGAGCCGGACGCTGATTTGCGTGTACATATCCCGCTGCTCAGCCCACCTCGGGTGGACTTTCTGCTGGATGGCCAACGCATGCCGATGGCCGCAGGCGAATGCTGGTATCTCGATTTGTCGCGGCCGCATCGCGTGGATAATCGCGATACCCAGGCACGGGTTCATCTGGTACTCGATTGCCGGCCCGGTGCCTGGCTGGAGCAGGCGATCATCGACGGTGTATCGACCACGCCGCCGCCCGGTGTCGATGATGGGGCTTTGCTACAGTTTCAGCGTTTAGTGGCCAGCGATTCGCAGCTTTCGAAGACGTTGCAGGGCTTGCCGGACACCGACGCTTTTATCACCCGCACTTTGGAACTGGCGGCTGGGCGAGGCTTGCTGTTCACCCGCGAAGAACTGCGCGCAGCGATGCGCGACGGTCGCCGCCAATGGAATGAACAATGGAGCGCCTGAACCTCGAAGGCTGGTTGCCGATTCGTGTCTGGCAAGAGGCCGGACAATGGCAAGTCGACTGGTGCTGGTTCGGTGACACGCGGCTGCATCAGCCGTTTTTTCGTGATGCCGTAGAGGATGCGTTGCGGCTGCCGTTCAATCAGGCGTTTCGCCGCACAACTGCATTGTCGACCCTCGCCGACTGGCAGGTTTGCAGGCCCGGACTGGCCCCGAGTGCCTTTATCTTTCATGCCTCGCGCTGCGGCTCGACGCTGATCAGCCAGATGCTCGCCCAACTCGACAACCACATTGTCATCAGCGAAGCGCCGCCGCTGGATGCGTTGCTGCGCTGTGATTTGCCTACCGTTGAGCGCCGTGCCGCGATCAAAGGGTTGCTGTCTTCCTACGGTCAGCGTCGGCTCGGTTCGGAGCAACGACTGGTGATTAAACTCGATGCCTGGAACATCACTGAATTGCCTGTGTTGCGCGAGTGTTTTCCCGAAACGCCTTGGTTGTTTGTGTACCGCGATCCGCTGGAAATCGCCGTTTCGCATCTGCGTCGTGCGGGCATGCACATGGTGCCGGGAATGATCGGGGCGAGCGGGCTGGACGACGAATTGCCGTTCGATAGTCGCGAGGATTACATCGCACGGCGGGTGGGGCGGTTGCTGGCGTCGGGGTTGGCGCAATGCCGGGCGTTTGGCGGCCTGGCGGTGAACTACAGCGAACTGCCGCAGGCCATGGCGGGGCGGCTGGCAGCGCTCTTTGCGTTGGATCTCGAGCAGCGCAGGCAAGTCTTTGCGGCGGTGGGGCAACATGCCAAGCAGCCGTCGCAGGTGTTTGTTGGTGACAGCGATGACAAGCGTCGTGAAGCCTCGGTGCTTCTCAACGAACGCATACAACAATGGGCGCTAGAGCCTTATAAGGCTTTGGAGAAAATGCGCAAAATATGATTGGAATGGCTTTTTGTGGCGAGGGAGCTTGCTCCCGCTCGGCTGCGAAGCAGTCGCAGGTTTTAGGGCCGCTACGCGACCCAGCGGGAGCAAGCTCCCTCGCCACAGGTCATCGGTGCATCAAGACTTGGACGACAAATCCGCCATCCCCTTGAGCAATTCGATCGGCAGCGGAAAGACGATGGTCGAACTCTTGTCCCCGGCGATCGAACTCAGCGTCTGCATGTAACGCAGCTGCATGGCCCCCGGCTGGCGACCGAGCATTTCGGCGGCCTGCATGAGTTTTTCCGAGGCCTGCAACTCACCTTCGGCGTGGATCACCTTGGCCCGACGTTCCCGTTCGGCCTCGGCCTGCTTGGCGATGGCGCGAATCATCGATTCGTTGAGGTCCACGTGTTTGATCTCGACGTTGGCCACCTTGATGCCCCAGGCATCGGTCTGCGCATCGAGTACTTGCTGGATGTCGACGTTCAGCCGTTCCCGTTCGGCCAGCAATTCATCGAGTTCATGTTTACCGAGCACCGCTCGCAATGTGGTCTGGGCCAGTTGGCTGGTGGCCATGAGAAAGTCTTCGACCTGAATGATCGCCCGTTGCGGATCGAGCACGCGGAAATACAGCACCGCATTGACCTTGACCGAAACGTTGTCCCGGGTGATCACGTCTTGAGGCGGTACGTCGAGCACCACGGTACGCAGGTCGACGCGAACCATTTGCTGGACCACCGGAATCAGCAGAATCAGGCCAGGGCCCTTGACCTGCCAGAAGCGTCCGAGCTGGAACACCACGCCGCGTTCGTATTCGCGCAGGATGCGGAAGGTCGACCCCGCCAGTGCAATCAGCAATAACAGGAGCGCGGCAAAACCCAGTTGCAGACCCATGACTATTCTCCGCCATCATTGTTCATGCGGGCGCCGCGTCAGCCGCGACCACTTCCAGCAGTAAACCCTTGCGCGCCACCACCCGGACCTGCTGGCCGGGTTGCAGCGGTGTTTCGCTCATTACTTGCCATTGCTCGCCTTGCAGGTGCACCCAGCCGAAATACGCATTACCGGCCTGCAACGACGTTATCGGCGTCACGCTGCCCAGTAATTCGTCGTCGCCGCTGACGTTACGGCGCGGTCGGGTTTTCAAGGCGCGGATCAGCAGGAACGTCAGCAGCAGTGCGCTAATCAGCCCCAAGCCGATCATCAAGGGAACGGGGACTTCGGCATTGGTCAGAATCACCGCCCCAATCACGAACATCACAAGACCGCCCAGACCGACCACGCCGTAATTGGGCAAGGCTGCCTCGGCGATCAGAAACGCAATGCCGAACGTGATCAGCCAGAGCCCGATGGGATCGGGAACCAGCACCACGAGAGTGTCCGCCGCGAAAACCGATCCGCTCAAGGCCAGCAGCAGCGCAATTGCCCAGCAACGAGTGTTCACTTGACCCTCCGGGAGAGTCATCCGTCCGCGAGCCGTTCATGACTCTGTATACAAGTCTAGTTGAGCCTGTAGTGGTATGAATTTTGACCAGTGCCGACAGCGTCCGACGGGCGGATTTCCGGCCGGATCCCACCAGCGGGCCTAGACTTTTAAGGGAGACAAAAATTAACCATCGTCCGCGATTCGTTGCTGCGGACACCGAGGTGCATCATGCGTATGGCAAAAACCGTGCAGAACAGCCTGGACAAGGCCCACTGCGAATATGACATCGTTTCCCACCCGCACTCGGCCAGCAGCCTTGAAACGGCTCGGCTCGCGGGCATCCCTGCCGAACGGGTCGCCAAATCGGTGATCCTCGACGACCGCCACGGGCATTACTTGATGGCCGTGCTACCCGCCAGCCGTCACCTGGACCTGAGCAAAGTCCGTGGCAGCAGCGAATGGCAAGTCACCCGGGAAAGCAACTTGCCGCACCTGTTCGATGATTGCGAACGCGGTGCCGTGCCTGCACTGGGTGAATCCTACGGGATGGACATGGTCATCGACCCACAGCTGACCCGGCAGAAAGACATCTACCTCGAAGCCGGCAACCACAACAACCTGGTACACATGAGCGTGCCGGAATTCTTGAAAATGGTGCCGCATGCCGAAGTGTGCGAGTTGAGTCTTTCGGCGTAGACATAACTACCGTCATCGCGGGCAAGCCTCGTTCCTGTAGGAGCGAGGCTTGCCCGCGAATGGCCGCGCCGCAGTCACCCGTCAATTACGCGATTACGAAGGAGCCCGACATGGAATCCCCCACCCACAGCCTCCCATCGCTCTTCAAACAACTCGGCCTGCCGGATGACGCCGAAAGCATCGATAAATTCATCGCCACCCATTCACCACTCAAGCCCGAACTGCACCTGGCCGACGCGTTCTTCTGGAGCGAGAGCCAGGCAGAACTGCTGCGTGAGGAGATTCTGGATGATGCCGATTGGGCTGAGGTGGTGGATCAGCTGGATGTGATGTTGAGGAAAGGGCGGGGGGTGTAAAAAAATCTGGAGAAAAATGGCGAAATGTAAAAAAAACTGGTGAGTGGTAAAAAAATCTGAGCAGAAGCTTAATTTGTTAGCTTTTTCCAGGTTGCTCAGAAACAGACAATAGACCAGAATAAAGACCTGAATTGAGGTCTTAATTATGCAAAGTGTTCTGGCCGACATGGCGGTTAGCGTGTCCGAGTTGAAGAAAAACCCATCTGCAGTTCTAAGCGGTGCTCACGGTGGGCCTGTGGCAGTGTTGAACCACAACCGGGTTATGGGATACATGGTTCCGGCCGATGTTTTCGAGCAAATGATGGAGCGCCTCGATGACTTCGAGCTGGCGGAAATTGTTCGCTCTCGTAGAAATGAAACGCCGGTCCCGGTAAGCCTGGATGACCTATAAGCTTGAATTCCTGCCGTCCGCACGCAAGGAGTGGGACAAGCTTGGGCATACGTTGCGTGAGCAGTTCAAAAAGAAACTGGCGGAGCGACTCGAATTGCCTCGAATCCCTTCCGACTCACTGCATGGGATGCCTGATTGCTACAAAATCAAGTTGAAGTCATCGGGATACAGGCTTGTGTATCAAGTTTTTGACGAGCGTGTAGTCGTTTCTGTGGTGGCGGTTGGTAAGCGCGAACGCAGTGATGTATATGACCGAGCCAAGAAGCGCTGATAATTCCTAGCTGTCCATTTCTGCCGCTTGCGCCCGCTTAGCGGCAAATTCAATTTCGATCTCTTCATGACTGCGACACTGTCCACCGTGTCGCGAGAGTCGTGCCACGTCCACTTTCCTTTGCAGGAAATTGTGGTAACGATCCGGCCCTCCAAAATCGAAGATATTTCCAGTTTCTGTTGTATCACTGCCAGACATCGTTTGATTCTCGGTTCGGATAGTGAACGTTACACAGATTTCAAACCCGACAGCGATTCCTGTTGAACCCCGCGTCTGACCATTGCTCGCCAATTTGTTACAAAACTTGACCAACTTTCCCCTCGAATGCCATATTGATAGTTAGCAAACTAACAGTGTGTGTATTCCCTCGTGCCGAACCTCGCCGCTCTCCAGATGAACATCAGCAGCTCCATGGTGGTGGCCGCCAGGCATTGGCGCAAGATCTGCCAGACCACGCTGGTCAACTATGGAATCTCCGAAGCCTGCGCCGTGCCGTTGTTGATGATCGGGCGTTTGGGCGAGGGTGTGCGGCAGGTGACGGTGGCGCAGGCGGCGGGGATGGAGAGTCCGTCACTGGTGCGTTTGCTGGATCAGTTGTGCCAGGCCGGTTACGTCTGCCGTACCGAAGACGCCCATGACCGCCGCGCCAAGTGCCTGAGCCTGACCGAGACCGGTCGCGAGCTGGTGCAGGCGGTCGAAATCGAGTTGGTGCGCTTGCGTCATGAAGTGCTCGAAGGGATCGACCAGGGTGATCTGGAAGCGGCGCTGCGAGTACTGAGAGCCTTCGAAGCGGCCAATCATCCAGCGGTGGCTCAGCCTTGAGCGGATTTTTCACCGGCGTACCCCCGGCGCGGGACTGGTTCTACGGTGTGCGCACGTTCGCGGCATCGATGATCGCGCTGTACATCGCCATGCTCATGCAAATGCCCCGTCCGTATTGGGCGATGGCCACGGTGTATATCGTTTCCAGTCCGTTCGTCGGCCCTACCAGCTCCAAGGCGTTGTACCGCGCCGTTGGCACTTTGCTCGGTGCGGCGGCGGCGGTTTTTTTCGTGCCGATGTTTGTGCAGAGCCCTTATGTGCTGGTGCTGGTCATCGCGCTGTGGACCGGGATTTTGCTGTTCCTGTCCTTGCATTTGCGCACCGCCAACAGCTACGCCTTGATGCTCGCCGGTTACACCTTGCCGCTGATCGCATTGCCGGTGGTGGATAACCCGCTGGCAGTGTGGGACGTGGCCGAGGCGCGGACCGAAGAGATCTTCCTCGGCATTGCCGTGGCAGCAGTGGTCGGCGCCATGTTCTGGCCACGGCGGCTGGCGCCGGTGTTCAACGATTCGGTGAGTAAATGGTTCGCCGATGCCTCGATCTACAGCCTGCGCTTCCTCAGTCGCAATGTGCAGCCGGACGAAGTCAGCGCCCTGCGTTCATCGATGGTGGCGAATTTCAACAGTCTGGAATTGATGATCGGTCAATTGCCCCACGAGGGCGCGCGACCGCAAACGGTGCGTAATACCAAGGAGCTGCGCGGGCGAATGATCCATTTGCTGCCGGTAATCGACGACCTCGACGATGCGCTTTACGCCCTCGAGCGGCGCACGCCGGAGCTTGTGGATAAGTTCGCGCCGCTGCTGGCCGCGACCACCGAATGGCTCGATCACAAAGACGCTGACCTCGAACGCTGGCAGGCCCTGAAAAACCGGCTCGAAGCGCTGCAACCGAGTGCCGAGGCGCTGGACGACCGCAAGCAGTTGTTGTTCTCCAACGCCCTGTATCGCCTCGGCGAATGGATCGATGTGTGGCAAGACTGCCGCAGCCTGCAATACGCCATTCAGTGCGAGAGCCAGGACAGTTGGCGCGCGGTGTATCGGCACTGGCGCCTCGGTCGGCTGTCGCCGTTTCTCGATCGTGGGTTGATGCTCTATTCTGCGGCGTCTACGGTCACCGCCATTATTGTCGCCTCGGTGCTGTGGATTCTGCTCGGCTGGACTGACGGCGGCAGCGCGGTGATCCTGGCGGCGGTGGCGTGCAGTTTCTTCGCGTCGATGGACGACCCGGCGCCGCAGATCTACCGGTTTTTTTTCTGGACCGCGATGTCGGTGCTGTTCGCCAGCCTGTATCTGTTTCTGATCCTGCCGAACCTGCATGACTTCCCGATGCTGGTGCTGGTGTTCGCCATCCCGTTCATCTGCGTCGGTACCCTGACGGTGCAGCCGCGTTTTTATCTGGGCATGCTGCTGACCATCGTCAACACCTCGTCTTTCATCAGCATTCAAGGTGCCTACGACGCGGATTTCCTCAGCTTCGCCAACTCCAACCTGGCCGGGCCCATGGGTTTACTGTTCGCTTTCATCTGGACCCTGATCGCCCGGCCATTCGGTGCGGAACTGGCGGCCAAACGCCTGACCCGTTTCAGCTGGCGCGACATTGTGAGCCTCACCGAGCCGGCTTCGTTGGCCGAACACCGGCAATTGGGCGTGCAGATCCTCGATCGCCTGATGCAGCACTTGCCGCGGCTGGCCATGACCGGCCAGGACACCGGGATCGCCCTGCGGGAAGTGCGCGTGGCGTTGAATCTGCTCGACCTGCTGGCTTATACGCCGCGTGTGGTTGGCGTGCCGCAGGTGTTGTTGCAGCAAGTGGTGGCCGAAGTCGGCGAGTATTTCAAGGCCTGTCTCAAGGCTGGCGAGCGTCTGCCGGCGCCCGGCCCGTTGCTGATGACCCTCGATCGCACCCGTCGCGCCCTCGGCGGCCAAAGTGATGACCAAACCCGTCTGCACCTGCTGCACGCCTTGAGTGGCCTGCGTCTGGCCCTGTTGCCGGGGGTTGAATTTGTCGGCACGGGCGAACGTGAAGAACCGCTTCCCCATGGCATCGATGGAGCGCCTTTATGATCGGTGATCTGGATATCAGTGGGGTGTTCCTGCCCACGCTGCTGGTGCTGATGGGCATTACCTACGTGTTGTACCTGTTGGTGCACGGGTTGCTGACGCGCCTGCACTTTTACCGTCTGGTCTGGCACCGGGCATTGTTCAACGTGGCTCTCTACGCTGTGCTGCTCGGCGCCGTGGACTCACTCAGTCGATACCTGATGACATGAAAAAACCTTTTTTGACCCTCGGCCGCGTGATCCTGACGCTGTTGATCGTGACCTTTGCCGTTGTCGTGGTCTGGCGCATGGTCATGTATTACATGTTCGCGCCCTGGACCCGAGACGGGCACATCCGCGCCGACATCGTGCAGATCGCCCCGGACGTGTCGGGGCTGATCCAGCAAGTGGAGGTGCGCGATAACCAGTGGGTGAAACGTGGCCAGGTGCTGTTCAGCATTGATCAGGACCGTTTCAAACTGGCGCTGCGCCAGGCAAAAGCGGCCGTCGCCGACCGCCAGGAAACCCTGGCCCAGGCCCAGCGCGAGGCCAAGCGTAACCGTGGCCTCGGCAATCTGGTCCCGGCTGAACAACTGGAAGAAAGCCAGTCCCGTGTCGCCCGCGCCGAAGTGGCGTTAATGGAGGCGCAGGTAACGGTGGACAGCGCTCAGCTCAACCTCGACCGTTCAGTGATTCGTAGCCCGGTGGACGGCTACGTCAACGACCGGGCGCCGCGTTCCCAGGAGTTCGTCACCGCCGGGCGGCCGGTGTTGTCGGTGGTGGACAGCAATTCCTTCCACATCGACGGCTATTTCGAAGAAACCAAACTGGATGGCATTCATGTCGGCCAAGGCGTCGACATTCGGGTGGTCGGCGACCGTGCTCGCTTGCGCGGGCATGTTGAAAGCATCGTCGCCGGCATCGAAGACCGCGACCGCAGCAGTGGCAGCAATCTGTTGCCCAACGTCAATCCGGCGTTCAGCTGGGTGCGGCTGGCCCAGCGAATTCCAGTGCGAATCGCTTTTGATGAGGTGCCGGAAGATTTCCGCATGATTGCCGGCCGTACGGCCACGGTGTCGATCATTGACGAGCAAACCCGGGAGCCGGCGAAATGAGCAGGGCTTCGGGTTTGGCGGTGGCCGGATTAGGCTTGCTGCTGTCGGCCTGTCAGGTGGTCGGGCCGGATTATCATTTGCCGGACGAGGCTGTCGTGCACCGTGAAGATTTGCAGGGCGATCTGGCGGTGAACGGTAAAAATGTCGTCTCGGCACCGGTGCCCGCCGATTGGTGGCGCCTGTATCAGGATCCGCGTCTGGACCAATTGGTGCAGCAGGCCATGGCCTCCAACACCGATTTGCGGGTGGCGGCGGCGAATCTTTCGCGGGCTCGCGCTCAGGTCGACGAAGCACAGGCGGCGGGCGGTTGGAGCGGCGGTGTGAAAGTCGGTGCCCAGCGTTTACAGGAGTCCGGCGAAGCGTTCTTGCTACCGGAGAAAGTGCCGGTGGCCAACGTTGGTGACATCGGCATCACCACCTCGTATCAGTTCGACCTGTTCGGCACGTTGCAGCGCGGTATCGAAGCGGCCAAAGCCAATGCCGATGCGACTCAGGCGGCAGCGGACACCGCGCGGATCACGTTGGTGGCCGATGTGGTGCGGGCCTACACCCAGGTTTGTGCGGCCAATGAAGAACGGGAAATCGCTCAGCATTCTCTCGACCTGCAAGCCCAGAGCACCACGCTGACCCAGCGTTTGCGCGATGCCGGGCGCGGCGATGAAACCCAGGTCACCCGTTCGCAAACCCAATTCAAATCCTTGCGCGCCGATATGCCGCGTTATGAAGCCGCACGTCAGGCCGGACTGTTCCGCTTGTCGATGCTGCTGGCCAAACCGGTCGAGCAATTGCCGGCGGGCACCAGCGACTGCGCCGAGTTGCCAAAAATTACGCAATTGTTGCCGGTGGGTGACGGTGCAACCTTGCTCAAGCGCCGGCCCGACATACGGCAGGCCGAGCGCAGATTGGCGGCCGCAACCGCCGGGATCGGCATTGCCACCGGCGAGTTGTACCCGGACATCAGCATCGGCGCGAGCATTGGCACGGTCGGCATTCTGGAAAACCTCGGCAAACCGTCGACCAATCGCTGGGGCTTTGGCCCGTTGCTGAGCTGGACCGTGCCATCCAACGGTTCCCGCGCGCGGATCCGTGAGGCCGAAGCCGCGACCCAAGGCGCGCTGGCGCATTTCGATGGCGTGGTGCTCAACGCCATTCGCGAGACTCAAACCGGCCTGGCGCAATATGCCGCCCAACTTCAGCGCCGCGATGCGTTGGCCGACGCCGAACAGTCGGCGCAACTGGCGGCAGACCAGACCCACCGCTTCTTCCAGGCCGGTCGCGCGTCGTTTTTGGCGGACCTGCAAGCCACCCGCACCTACACCGATGTACGGGCGCAACTGGCCTCGGCCAACACCCAAGTCGCCATGAGCCAGATCGATTTGTTCCTCGCTTTGGGCGGCGGCTGGGAAAGCGGACGAACGCAAGGCTCACAACCCGGCAAACCCTGAGGCCGTTGCTATGCTTTGATTTGATGGGGGCGCGCGGCGAACCCGTCGATCAAGGCTTGCGTTGATCATGGGGATCTAATAATGAAAAACCCTTACGCTCCCGGCTTCTGGTGCGCCATTGCGGCATTGGTTTTGCTGTCGGCCACCTATTTCTACGGCGTCATGCTGGCCCACCAGCTCGACACGGCGCTGATATTCCTCGACAGCGCGGCGGCGTTGATCGCCGTGATGGCTATCGTGGTGGTCGCCTGGGCTTCACTCCAGGGCCAGCGCATCAAGAAACGACAACTCGAACAAGGCAAGACCCTGGTGCTGATCTGGGACACCAAGGTGGCTTTGCGTCGCGTCGAAACGGTGTTCGACCGGTATTTCTGGGGCAGTTACTGGCAACCGGGACGCACCTTCCAGGAAGTCATGGGCGAACTCACCGGCACGCCGCTGGAAAAAAGCCTCGAAACCTTGAAAAAGCAATGCCTGGCGCTGGACAAGCAAGTGGCCGACGAGGGGTGGCACTGGCTCAACAATGCGCGAGAGCTATCGGATGTCGCCAACGCCATGGCCCGCGAGCGCTATCAACTGGACTTCTGCGACCCGCGCGCGGAAGTGACCGGCGGGGCGGTGATCAATCGGGATTTTGAAGTGCTGGTGTATACGTGGACTGCGCGGCTCAAGAGCTTTGATCATCAACTGGATGAGATTGAGGTTCAGTATTCCTGAAATGATGTTGGCTGGACTGATGCCTTCGCGGGCAAGCCTCGCTCCTACAGGATTTGTGTCATTTGCGAAATTTGCGCACGACACAAATCCTGTAGGAGCGAGGCTTGCCCGCGAAGGCGATCTCATGACCACTGAAACTCTCGACCCCATGCGCGAGCCATAGACACTCTTTCACCTTTAATCATTGGGCCGCTTTGCGGCGCAAATGCTAATCTCCATCCCACTTTCAGCGCAGTCGTGACCGCAACCCGTCATGGGTTCAGGGAAGACGACCACACTTTCAACAACGGACATTGAACGGGTACTTCATGAATAAATCAGCAGGCGTGCTTCTAGGAATTGTTGTGGCCATCGGTGCAATCAGCGCTGGCGGTGCGTGGTACACCGGCAGCAAACTCGACGGGGTGCTGAACACTTCGATCGCCGACGCCAACAAAGAGCTGCAAGCCGCGCTGGCTGGTTCCAACGGTACGGCGTCGCTGGAGCTGGTGTCGCTGGACCGCCATGTGTTCAGCAGCACCGCGCACTATCGCCTCAAGGGCGAAGGCGAGATGTTTGGTGAAGCGCCGGTCGAGCTGCTGTTCGCCGACCGCATCGAACACGGCCCGCTGCCGTTCTCGCGTCTGGTATCGCTGAAGTGGCTGCCGGTCCTGGCCACCAGTCACTACGAACTGGAAAAGACCCCGCTGACCGAAAAGTGGTTCGCCGCCGCCAAGGACAAATCCCCGGTCAAAGGCGTGGTCAACATCGGCTACGACAACTCCACCAAGGGCACCCTCGAGTTTCTGCCGCTGGAAGCAGCGCTGGATGACAAGTCCAACCTGACATTCTCCGGGTTGAAACTCGACGTGGCCGCCAGCGCCCAGGCGCAAAAGGTCAAGGCCGACGGTTACATGGACAGCCTGAAACTGACCACCGTGGCTGAAGATCAGACTCCGGTGCAGGTCGAGCTCAATGGCTTGACCGTGGCCAGTAACCTGAACAAAAGCACCTACGGTTATTACACCGGCGAAAACACCGTCGTGCTGACCAGCAGCAAAACCACCTTCGGCGCCAAGCAATCGGTACTTGGCGTCAAGAGCTTTGAAATGAAGAACCAGACCGAGGAAACGGGTACCAACGCTTCGGGGCGTGCCGATTACAAAGTCGGTGAAGTGTCCTTGAACGGCAAGGTTATCGGCTCTGCGAAGATGGCCATGAGCCTGAAAAACCTCGACATCCCGTCAACGATGTCGCTGATGCAGATCTACCAGACCAAACTGCAACCCTACGAAAGGGCCGCCGCTGAAGCCGCTGCCGCCGGTGAACCGGCGCCGGAGCTGAACCTGACCCCGGCCGAAGAGGCACAGGTCAAGTCCGGCCTGGAGAAACTGCTGGCTGCCGGCCCGCAGGTAGCCCTGGAAAACCTGTCGTTCAACACCAGCAACGGTGAAAGCCGCGCCAACCTGGTGCTGGACCTGACCAAACCGCAATCCATGGACCTGCCGCCAGACCAGTTGGTCAAGCAATTGATCGCGCTGCTGGATTTCAACGTACTGGTGTCCAAGCCAATGCTGGTTGACGTGCTCACCGTGCAGTCGCAAATCGATGGCCAGACCGACGCCAAGCTCATTGCCGATCAGGCCAGCGCAACCGCCGACATGTTCAGCAGCATGGCGGTCGGCACACAATTGGCGAAACTGGACGGTAACAATGTCGTCACCAAGCTGCACTACGCCAACAATCAGGTGGACTTCAACGGCCAGAAAATGACCCTCGAAGAATTTGTCGGCTTCGTGATGAGCAAACTCGGTGGCACTGGCAACGTCACCATCCAGTAAAACCGCAGGCTTCAACGCAACGCCCGGCCTCTGCAACACGCAGACGCCGGGCGTTTTGCTGTCTGGGGTTTCGAAACGGGGAGCGGGAGGAGGTTCCAATGCCAGTCAGTCAAGGCACGGAACCTGTGGGAGCGGGCTTGCCCGCGATAGCGATCTATCAGTCAACATCTTTATCGACTGACACGACCTCATCGCGGGCAAGCCCGCTCCCACAGGTTCTGCATCTTGACTGACTGGCATTGAGAGAAGGCCCGAGCGTCACGAATCTGAATAATTATTGTGCGCTGCATCGTCGACTACGCTTGCATGCAAGACTGCTTCGATAAAGCTTGGCTGGGGTCTTTCGACCCGGCTTTCCGCTACGAATGGGCAAGGGACATTGTGACCCGGCTGGCCATGTAAGGATGCTGACGAATGCCGTGTATTGCTGGTCCCTTTATTCATCGTGGGTTGCGCCCCCTGTTTCGCGTTGCGCTGTGCGGCCAGTTGTTGTGGCCGATGCAGGCGTTCGCCGACACCCCCTACGACCAAATGGTTCGCGATGCACGGGCCGGCAACTACACGCCTGCGCTGACGGTATTGCGTCAGGTGCCAGTCAACCAGGCCACCACCGGCCAGATCAGCGATCACTTGCAGATCGCCAGCTGGGCCGGTCTGGACGCCGAAGTGGTCCAGGTCTATGAAACCCAGGGGCATAATCGGGCGCTGCCGGTTCAGGCCCTGACCGCCACCGCGCGTGCCTATCGCAACCTAAAGCGTTGGGACTCGGCGACCCAGGTGTACAACAAGGCCTTGGCCCTTGAACCGCAACATCCCGACCTGCAGCTGGGGTTGGCGATGACCCAGGCCGACGCCGGTAAGCCTGACGAGGCGGTTGCCCGCGCCAGGGCGCTGGTGGCGGCGAAACCGGATGATCCTTCCCGCCGCTTGGCCCTGGCCTACGCCTTGACCCGCGCCGGTGCCACCTACGACGCATTGTTTGAATACGACCAGGCTTTCATCCGCGCCGGCAGCAAGCCCGACGTCGCTCGGGAATACGTGATTGCCCTGCAACGCGCCCGTCTGCCAGAACCGGCCTTGCGCCTGGCCCGTCAGCGACCGGGGTTGCTGGATCCGGTTACGCTGCGACGCCTCGAAGGTGACCTGGCCGCAGAACGCGTGCGCCTGGCCGAGCTGGCCACGCGCAGCGAAACAGAACGTTATGTGATCGCTGATCGGGCTCTGGCCGATTACGACCAGTTGTTGACGACCTGGACGCCGGACGCTCAGGCCCACGATGACGTCATTCGCTGGCGAATCGATCGCATGGGCGCCCTCAAGGCCCGTGCCCGCACCGCTGATGTGATCGGCGAATACCAGAAATTGCTCGCCGAAGGTGTGAAGATTCCGACCTATGCCCTGCGCTGGGTGGCGTCGTCCTATCTGGACCAGCATCAGCCAGAAATCGCCACCGATTTGTATCGTCAGGTGCTGGTGGCGCCGGATGCCGATGTCGGCGACCGCCTGGAAGACAGCACCGCGCTCTATTACGCCTTGCTCGAAAGCGACAAAGCTGATAAAGCACGTCAGGTCGCCGAAGACGTGGCCAAGACCCAGAAACCGCGAATCGAGCTCAAGGGCTTGCCGGTGGGTAATCCCAACGATGAATGGATGGACGCGCAGCAACTGGCCGCCCAGGCCGGCACTTACGGCGCTGATCTGCCGTCGGGCGAGCAGCGTTTGCAGACACTGGTGGATCAGGCCCCGGGCAACCTCGGCCTGCGTCTGGCCCAGGCCGATCTGTACCTGGCTCGGGACTGGCCACGGCGCGCCGAAAATCAGCTCAAGGAAACCGAGAGCATGGCGCCACGGGACATCGGCCTGGAAGTTGCGCAAGGCCACACCGCCATGGATCTACAGGAATGGCGGCAGATGGATGCGCTGACCGACGATGTGGTCGCGCGTTTTACGGACAACCGTCAGGTCCAGCGTTTGCAGCGTCAGCGTGCAGTCCACGACATGGCCGAGCTGCGGGTGGAGGCCTACGGCGGCAAGAGTTATGGCGGTGGCGACGGCGATGTCGGGGCGGTTAACGGCAGTCGCGATTTTGGCATCGAAACCACGCTGTACAGCCCGCCCATCGATGAAGACTGGCGCGTATTCGCCGGTGCCGGTTACGCCACCGGCGACTTCCAGGAAGGCACCGGCCACCATCGTTTTCAGCGCGTCGGGCTAGAGCGCCGGACCCGCGACATGACCCTGGAGGCGGAAGTCTCCAACCATTCCTACGGCTTCGGTGACAAACAGGGTGCGCGCCTGGCGATTGCCCGAGACATCGACGATCACTGGCAGTACGGCGGCAGCCTCGAATACCTGTCGGCGCAAACGCCGTTGCGGGCCTTGAACAGCGACATCACCGCCAACGGGGGCAGCGGTTTCATCCGTTGGCGCGCCAATGAGAGCCGTGAGTGGAGGCTGGCGGTCAGCCCCTCGCACTTCAGTGACGGCAACAACCGTGTCGAAGCCTTGCTCACCGGTCGCGAGGGTGTTTACCGCGCGCCGGGGTTGCAAGTCGACCTCGGCCTGGAGGTCGGCACCAGCCATAACTCCAAGTCCGACGACGTGCCGTATTTCAACCCCAAATCCGACTTCAGCGTGCTGCCGACGGTGAACGTCAACCACGTGCTCTATCACCGCTATGAAACTTCCTGGAGCCAGCAGTTCCAGGCCGGTGCGGGCACCTATAGCCAGCGCGATCACGGGACCGGCGGCGTCGGCCTGTTGGGTTACGGCCAGCGCTACAGCTGGAACGACGTATTCGAGGTGGGCGGCCTGCTGAGCGTGATCAACCGGCCCTATGACGGCGACCGCGAAACCGATCTGCGCCTGCTCGTAGACCTCACTTACCGCTTCTAGAAGAGTTTGAAGATGCCTTTTATTTCGCGTTTCATCCTTCTGCTGGGAGCGCTGTTGATCAGCGCCTGCGCCCAGCAAGCCCCGGCCTTCGCACCGCCGTCCGAGCGCCCGGTGTCGGCCAATGAAAAGCCGTGGCCGAAAAACCACGTACTCGGGATCGCTTACCACGATGTCGAAGACCGTGACCCCGATCAGGCGGTAGTGGCCGTGCGCACCGAGCGTCTGCTCGAGCAACTGGCGTGGCTGCGGGAGAACAACTACAAACCGGTCACCATCGACCAGATCATGGCCGCTCGCAACGGTGGCCCCGAGCTACCGCCACGGGCGATCGTGCTGAGTTTCGACGATGGTTATTCGAGCTTCTACACCCGCGTGTTGCCAGTGCTGCGCGCCTATAACTGGCATGCCTTGCTGGCGCCGGTCGGGGTGTGGATCGATACGCCGCTGAACCAGCCGGTGGATTTCGCCGGTACACCGCGCAAGCGTTCGGACTTCTTGACCTGGGAGCAGATCCGCGAGATTTCCCGATCCGGCCTGGTGGAAATCGCCGCCCATACCGACGCCAGCCACAAAGGCGTGTTGGCCAACCCGCAAGGCAACCTGCAACCGGCGGCCGCAACCCGGCGCTATGACGCCGCTACCGGTCGCTATGAAACCGAAGCCCAATTCCAGGCCCGGATGCGCGCCGACGTGGCGGCCATCTCGGAGAAGATCCGCAAGGTCACCGGTTACAAACCGCGTGTCTGGGTCTGGCCATACGGCGCGGCGGACGGCACCTCGCTGCAAGTGGTCAACGAGCAGGGTTATCAGATGGCCCTGACTCTGGAAGACGGCCTTGATGCCCTCGACAACCTGATGAGCAGCCCGCGCTTTTTGGTAGCCTCGGACCCGGATGGCGAACACTTCGCCAACAGCATCGTCTCGGTGCAGACTGAATCGCCGATGCGCGTGGTGCATGTGGACCTGGACAACGTCTACGACGCGGACCCGGCCCAACAGGAAATCAACCTCGGCAAACTGATCCAGCGCATGGCCGACATGGGCGCCAACACGGTGTTCCTGCAAGCCTTCGCCGACCCTGTGGGCGATGGCCTGGTACATTCGCTGTACTTCCCCAACCGTCACCTGCCGGTGCGCGCCGACCTCTTCGACCGCGTGGCCTGGCAGTTGCGTACTCGGGCTAACGTCAAGGTCTTCGCGTGGATGCCGGTGCTGAGTTTTGCCCTGGATTCGAAGCTGCCGCGAGTCACTCGCTGGGACCCGGAAACCGCTACCACCTCGATCGATCAGGACCAGTACAAGCGCTTGTCGCCATTCGATCCGAACGTGCGGCGCATCATCGGTGAAATCTACGAAGACATGGCGCGCCTGACCTCGGTCGACGGCGTCCTCTATCACGATGACGCGGTGCTGTCGGACTTCGAAGACGCCGGGCCTGAAGCCCTGAAGGTTTATGCCGCCAACGGTCTGCCAGGTTCGATTGCCACCCTGCGTGCGGATCCGGCCACCCTGCAACGCTGGACGCGATTCAAGAGCCGCTACCTGATCGATTTCACTCACGAACTGACCGCCAAGGTCCGCGCCATTCGTGGCCCGCAAGTAAGAACGGCGCGCAATATTTTCGCCGAGCCAATGCTCAACCCCGAGAGTGAAGCGTGGTTCGCGCAGAACCTCGACGACTTCCTGGGCGCCTACGACTGGACGGCGCCAATGGCCATGCCACTCATGGAAAAACAGAGCCGCCAGCAATCCGGCCCTTGGCTCGAAACGCTGGTGGCAACGGTCAAATCGCGCCCCGGCGCACTCGAGCGCACGGTGTTCGAATTGCAGGCCCGTGACTGGACGAAAAAAACCGACGCCGACATCGACGGCGAACAGTTGGCTGACTGGATGGGCCGCCTCAAGCGTCAGGGCGCCACCAGTTTCGGCTACTACCCGGACAACTTCCTTGAGAACCAGCCGGACCTGAAAACCGTGCGGCCCGCGCTCTCCAACAAGTGGAATCCATAACATGCTGGACAGACTTCTAGCCCTGCTGGTTCTGGCGATCGTCCTTGGGGTTCCCCTCGGGCTGATCTTTCTGCTCACCGGACAGTTCCTGATGGACTTCGTGTTCTTCTATCCACTGTTCATGTCGGGACTGTGGATCGCCGGCGGCCTGTATTTCTGGCTGCACTGGGAGCGGCACTGGCCGTGGCAGGACGACACTTTGCCGCCACCGCTGGCCGGCGAACCGCTGATCTCGATCCTGATCCCTTGCTACAACGAAGGCGACAACGCCGCCGATACCATCCATGCGGCGCTGGCCCAGCATTACCCGAACATCGAAGTGATCGCGATCAACGACGGCTCCAAGGACAGCACCGCCGCGGTGCTCGATGCACTGGCGGCGCAGGATCCGCGTCTGCGGGTGCTGCACCTGGCGGAGAACCAGGGCAAGGCCGTGGCCCTGCGCATGGGCGCCATCGCGGCGCGCAGCGAGTATCTGGTGTGCATCGACGGCGACGCATTGCTGGCGCCGAACACCGCGGCGTATCTGGTGGCGCCGATGCTCGACAATGCACGACTGGGCGCCGTGACAGGCAACCCGCGAATCCGCACCCGTTCGACCTTGATCGGCCGCGTACAGGTCGGCGAGTTCTCGTCGATCATCGGCCTGATCAAGCGCACCCAACGGGTATTCGGGCGGATCTTTACCGTCTCCGGGGTGATCGTCGCCTTCCGTCGCACGGCGCTGAACCGGGTCGGCTACTGGAGCCCGGACATGATCACCGAAGACATCGACATCAGTTGGAAGCTGCAACTGGATCACTGGAGCATTTTCTACGAGCCCCGCGCGTTGTGCTGGATTCTGATGCCGGAAACCCTCGGCGGCCTGTGGAAGCAGCGTCTGCGCTGGGCCCAGGGCGGCGCCGAGGTGCTGTTCAAGAACATCCGTGGCATCTGGCAATACCGCCATCGTTACCTCTGGCCGCTGCTGTTCGAATATTGCCTGTCCACTGGTTGGGCCTTCACGTTCCTGCTGTCGGTGATTTTCTGGGGCGTCGGCAAATTCGTTGAAATGCCGGCAGCCATTGCCGTCGATCACCTCATGCCACCGGCGTTTACCGGGCTGCTATTGGCAGTGGTCTGCCTGGTGCAATTCGCGGTCAGCATCCTGATCGACCGCCGTTATGAGAAGGGCCTCGGCAAGACCATGTTCTGGGTGGTCTGGTATCCGCTGGTGTTCTGGTTCGTCAGCCTGCTCACCACTCTGGTCAGTTTCCCCAAAGTGCTGTTCGGCCAACATCAGAAGCGCGCGCGCTGGGTCAGTCCGGACCGGGGCATCAAGCCGCTGAATGACGATGAAGAGGAGGTCATCAAATGAAAATCATCAGAACCCGGCAGCGGCCCTTTCTGGTCGTGATCGATGTTTTTCTCACCGTGCTCGCCTGGGTCGGTCTGCTGTATTTACTGGCGCGGGGGGTGTGGCCGTTGTTCGATACCCATGACGGCCCGCGCATCGATGCGTCATTTTTCGACGCCCTCGGCACGCTGCAGATTTACCTGTGGGTGGCGTTGTTGAACGCGGTGATCCTGATCTCGTGGGCGCGTTATCAACAGCGCAAAAGCAAGAGCTTCGCCCAGCGCCGTTTGCCGGCGCCGGTGGTGGATGATCAGGGGCTCAGCAAAAGCTTCAAGCTGAGCGGCGACCGGCTGGCGAAACTGCGTACGCCGGGTTCGATGACCATTCATAACGATCAGGATGGCGATGTCAGCCATGTCGTTACGCACTTCTTCCCGGTCGCCCCGGCTGACCTACCGCCGCCTTTGGCGCCGCTGGAGCATCCGCTGGTGATCCGTCTGTCAGCCGAAGATGACGACAACCGCGAGCCGCTGAGCCACGTCTAGATCGCATTCCCCGTGGCGAGGGGGCTTGCTCCCGCTGGAGGCCGAAGGACTCCCACTTCTCGCACGGCGCTTTACCTGATAGAGCACCGTTGCTGATTTTGCGTCTGCTGCGCAGACGAACGGGAGCAAGCTCCCTCGCCACAGAAGTTTACGGTAGTCGGCGGGGAGGAACAGCCGTCAATTCATGTCCCGAACCAAGCGCCACGCCTCGTCCACCGACAACGGCTGTTTCATCCGTTCAGCGAGCATCGCCATCGCCCGCTCTTCATCGCAGGCCACGGCCGCCGCCACCACGCCGTTCTTGCCGAACAGGCCAATAAATGGTGGATGGTCAGGATCACCCTTGAACTCGACCTCGTCCCAGGCCTGGGCGTGACCGAGGTAGTCGTAGTTTTTGCCGAAGTGCCAGGTCCAGAAATACGGTACGTCGAGGTAGCGTTCGTCGCCGCCGAGCATGTTCGCCGCCGCAATCCGCGCCTGTTGCTGGGCCAGGCGCCAATGCTCGATCCGTTGGGGCTGGCCGTTGAGCGGAAAGGTCGCGATATCGCCGACGGCCCAGAGCCCGTCGGTCACGCGCATCCCGCCGTCGACCTTCAACGACAGATCCTTTTCTTTGGGCAAATCGGCAAACGGGGTTGTTGCCGGGGTGACGCCGATGCCGACCAACACCAGATCCGCCGGCAAGCGCTGACCATTGTCCAGCAGCACCGCTTCGACTTTGCCTGCGCCTTCGATCCGGGCCGCTTCGCCATCGGTATGAAACACCACGCCGTTGGCCTCGTGCAGGGCACGAATCGCTTTGCCGACGGCATCGCCGAAGTGCGCCTCGAACGGGATGGCATGGCGGGCCAGGACAGTGACATCCAGGCCGTACTGGCGCAGGGATGAAGCGGATTCCAGAGCAATGAAACTGTCGCCAACGATCACTGCCCGTTGACCGGGTTTTGCACTCGTCAGAATCCGCTGCGCCTGGGCCTTCGAGCGCAGCACGAATACCTGCGGCAGATCGGCGCCAGGCAGCGACAGGGTTTTGGGTATGCCACCGGTGGCAATCACGGCGGCGTCATAGCTCAACGATTGACCATCGGCCAGGCGCAGAGTCCGGTCCGATGCATCGAGGCCCATCACATCGCTGTTTATCCGTTCAATGCGCTGTTCTTGATAAAAACTTTCATCGCGCAGAGGCGGGACTTCATCTGGCGGCATCTCGCCTGCAATCACGAATTTGCTCAACACCGTACGGTCGTAGCCCGCCTCGGGCTCACGGTCGATCAGCAATACCCGGCCGCCGAAACCTTTCTCCCGCAGCGCCGCCGCACAGGCTGTACCTGCAGCACCGGCACCGATGATCACAAAGGTTCGCTTATCGTCCGCCGGTGGGGTGCTCGCGGTGGGCATCGGCTGGTCGTCGACCCAGACCTCATCGTCGCGGATTTCCAGCGGATAGCGTCGCAGGCTGTCCAGGGACGGCGGCTCGCACAACGCACCGTCTTCGAGCCGGTAAGCCGCCTTGTGCCATGGGCAGATCAGCCGTCCCTCACACAGCGCACCTTTGGCCAGCGGTGCCCCGGCGTGGGGACATTTGCCTTGATAGGCGCGCAATTGATCGCCGACCCGCAGCAAGACGATTTTCGTCTTGTCGATCCGGACTTCAAGGCCACGGTCTTGGGGCACATCGGCGAAACGGGCGACGCGGTGCAGTGCCATGATCGCTCTCCAGGCAGGTGTTTCACTTAGGAGTTTGGCGCTTATTCCCAGGTTCAGCCAATTCTGCTGCCACCGCACGAACGGTCCGGCTATAGTTTGCGAGCCGACGACGGCCCCACCCGCACAAGGTGCTCCGGTATGACCCGATTGACCTCTTTGAACCCTTGGCTGGCGGCCGTTGCAGTCGCCCTTTGCGTGCAGTTTCCGGCGCAGGCCCAGGAGCGTTTCACCCTCAGCATTCCCGGTGTTTCGGACAATCGCCTGTTCACGTCGGCGGCGGCCAGCGATGCCAACGGTTGTGGCGGCAAAAACCAGTCCCCGGCCCTGAGCTGGAACGCCGGCCCCCCGGGCACCCTCAGCTACGCCATCGTCATGCACGACCCGGACGGCCAGAAAGGCCTGGGTGTCGATCACTGGATTCATTACGGGATCAAGGCCTCGACACGTCAGATCCCGGCCGGTGTCGGTGCCAAAAACGCCCTGGAAGGCGTAAGCGGCAACAACAGCAAAGGCTCCACCGGTTACATTGGCCCTTGCCCGCCCGTCGGCGACAGCTCCCATCACTACCTCATTCAGCTCTACGCCCTGGACCTGGCGCCAGACGCCTTGCCTGCCGGCCTCACCCGCGCGCAGCTGCTGGAACAGATCAAAGGCCATGTGCTGAAAAACAGCAGCGTGGTGCGACGTTATCACCGCTGAAGATTTTTCACTTCGGCTTAACCCGAACTGATCGGGCTGTCCGTCTCAGAGGATGAATGAGTCAATTTCCTCCTGAGGTCAGCCCCCATGTCCCTCCCTCTGCATTTCCTCCGCCCGGCCGCCCAGGGTTTCGCCGCCGGGTTGTTGCTGGCCGTTGCCGGTTGCGGCGTTTCATCCACGCCAGACTCTGAGACGAACAGCCCCGCAGCGGTCGCGCCACCGATTCAAGAGGCGCCGAAAACTGAAGCGTTGGTGCGCCGCGAAGCAGTCATGGCGGACACCTCGATGGCCAAGCGCCGCGCGCGACCGGCACCTTTAGTCGCGTTCGCGCCCATGCCGGCCGGTGAGGCTTATCCACAGGGCTATCGGGATGAGCAGCGGGAGCAATATCAGGCGCTGGCCGATAACCCGATTCACAGCGTGACCGAAGCACCGGTCTCGACCTTCAGTGCCGATGTCGATACCGGCGCTTATGCCAATGTCCGGCGCTTGCTCAATCAGGGGCGTTTGCCTCCCGAAGGGGCGGTACGGCTGGAAGAAATGGTCAATTACTTCCCCTACGACTACGCCTTGCCCACCGATGGCTCGCCGTTCGGCGTGACCACCGAGCTGGCGCCGTCACCCTGGAACCCGCATACCCGATTGCTGCGCATCGGCATCAAGGCATCCGATCGCGCGGTGGCGCAACTGGCCCCGGCGAACCTGGTGTTTCTGGTGGACGTGTCCGGCTCCATGGACCGTCGCGAAGGCTTGCCCATGGTCAAAAGCACGCTGAAATTGCTGGTCGATCAACTGCGCGAGCAGGACCGGGTTTCACTGGTGGTGTATGCCGGAGAATCTCGCGTGGTGCTGGAGCCGACTTCCGGACGGGAAAAAGCGAAAATTCGTACCGCCATCGATCAATTGACTGCGGGCGGCTCGACCGCTGGCGCGTCGGGTATCGAACTGGCTTATCAAATGGCCCAACAAGCGTTTATCCCCAAAGGCATCAACCGCATCCTGCTGGCCACCGACGGTGACTTCAACGTCGGCATCAGCGACTTCGACAGCCTCAAGCAAATGGCTGTGGATAAACGCAAGACCGGCGTGTCCCTGACCACCCTGGGTTTTGGTGTGGATAACTACAATGAACACCTGATGGAACAACTGGCCGACGCTGGCGACGGCAACTACGCCTACATCGACAACCTGCGCGAGGCGCGCAAAGTGCTGGTGGATCAGCTCGGTTCGACTTTGGCGGTGGTGGCGAAAAACGTGAAGCTGCAGGTGGAGTTCAACCCTACGCAGGTCAGCGAATATCGGCTGTTGGGTTATGAGAATCGCGCCTTGAAGCGTGAGGATTTCAGCAACGACAAAGTCGACGCCGGAGAAATCGGCGCAGGGCATACGGTGACGGCGTTGTATGAAATTGTCCCCAAGGGCGAGAAGGGCTGGCTGGAACCGCTGCGCTATGGCAATCCTGCGGCCGATGTTTCCGCAAAAACCGGGGAAATGGCGATGTTGCGAGTGCGTTATCAGTTGCCGGAAGGTGGGAATAGTCGCTTGATCGAGCGGCCAATCCTGAAGGGTGAGGCCGGCAAACTCTCGGCCGCCAGCGATGACCTGCGCTTTGCCGCCGCCGTCGCTGCCTTTTCCCAACAACTCAAGGACGGGCGTTATACCGGTGAGTTCAGCCTGAAGGACACCGAAGCCCTGGCCCGTGGCGCACGAGGCGATGATCAATTCGGCCTGCGCAGTGAATTCGTGCAATTGGTGGAGTTGGCGCAGAGTCTGCGAACCCCGACCGCCTCGAATCAACAGCCCAATGACAACCGGATAGAGTGAAAGAGGCCAGCGCTGACATGTCCGATTCTGAAATCAGCTCAGCCGCCAGCAGCGACGAATCGCTGCTGGCGCGCTACCGCTCGGGCGACGGGCCGGCGTTCGAAGTTTTGTACGCCCGCCATCGCCAGGGCCTTTATAGATTCCTCCTCGGCCTCAGCGGCAAGCCCGAACTGGCCGAAGAGGTGTATCAGGAAACCTGGATGAGCCTGATCCGCAGCACCAGTCAGCCACAAGGTCGGGCGAACTTTCGTACCTGGCTCTACCAGATTGCCCGCAACCGACTGATCGATCACTGGCGCAAGCACGGAATCCACAACCCCTTGCACGACAGCTATGACGAGCAAACCCATGCACTGATCGATGACGCGGCGGACCCCGAACAACTGCTAAGCCTGAGCCGCGACGGTCAACGCCTCGAAACCGCCCTGCAAACCCTGCCCGCCGACCAGCGCGAAGTGTTCCTGCTGCGCGCCCACGGCGACCTCGACCTGCCGCAGATCGCCACCCTTACCGAAACACCGCTGGAAACCGTTAAAAGCCGCTTGCGCTACGCCCAGCAAAAACTGCGTCGGCTGCTGGCCGAGGAGGTACTGACATGACTGACGCCCGACAAACACCGCCATCGCCCGACGATGAAGTGCTCAAGCATTTTCGCGATCACAGCAGCGGCGAACCACCGGCGCATCTCGACGCCTTCATCCTCGCCACGGCCCATCGCGAAGCCCCCGCGCCGAAGCCGAACCTGTGGCAGCGCTGGCTTCGCGCTTGCCAGCAACCCCGTTGGCAAGTGGCATTCGCCAGCCTCGTTGGCGTGGCCCTGATGCTGGCGCTGGTACAGCGCACGCCGGAACAACTGCCGAGTTATGACTTCGCCCCCGCGCCCAAAGCGTCCGCACCGCTCTCCAAACAGGAAGCCGCTGAAGTGGATGAACCCGTTGCTCGCTCCCAGGCTGCACCGGCCGGCGCAATGTCCATGCCCGCACCGGCTGCGCCAATGGCGGAATTTTCTGCGCCGTTGCAGCGCGAGTCGATCAACAGCGAAATGGCTGACGAAGCCAAAGTCAGCAAACGCGCCGCCGCGCCGGCCAAGTCATTGGATGATCAATTACGTGAAGTGATACGCCTGCAAGAAGCCGGTCAGACACAAACCGCCGAGGCGCTGATGACGACACTGCACAAGCGCTTTCCCAAGGAAAATCTTGCGGAAAAACTCAAGGATTTGCAGAAGAAATGAGGTGAACAGCGGTCGGCAAATTTGGCATCGACACCCGAAAGCGCGCACTATCGGCCCATAGCCGATGCGTTGGAGGATGCCGTGGCACAAAAAATCGACCGCATCGCCCAAATGCTCAACTGCCCGGTGAAGGGGGAGGAATTGCGGCGGGCAGTGACTGAGAGTCGTAAGGAGTTTCTGCTGGCGAAGCAGGCAGAAGAAGCGCTTGAGGAAGACGTTCTTGATGATGAAGTGGTCGAGGACGAAGAAGACGATGATGACTACGACGAGTTTGACTGGACGACAGAATGAAAAAACCGCTTTGGCGGTTTTTTGCCATTAAAGAAACGCGGTTTGATCTGGAGTCCATCAAGGTGCGTTTATGCGTGTTTTACGCAACAGGTTTAGGGGGAGCGCTAGCAGCAATGTCGCCGACTACCCAAGAAGCTACCCAAGAACTACCCAAGAAACTACCCAAGAAATGGTTTGTTACGGCGATGATCATTGGTAGTGATGCAGCTGACCTGACGCGAGGCAGTGATTTTAACTGTCAAGTTTTCCTTGACGGTTGCCTCTTCCTTGACTGGACCACCAGTGCCTACCGGCGGTTGACGAGAAGTCCTCAACCCTTAGAATCGCCCACAACACGGCCCCTGTCGGTTGATGCGCTTCGGTGCTGAGACTGCTCAGGGGTTTTTTGTTGCCTGGAATTTTTCCGCCTTACCAATCGTGGCGGGTCCGGGGTACGCTTTGAGCTGAACGGTGTGTCGGCCTCTTTCACCGATCACACCCGGACAAGAAAGCAAAGCCCTACCAGGTTCGTGATGCGCGGGCTTTCCCTGAACAAGCAGGAGTCACGGCATGAACGTAATGAATTACAAAGGCTATGCCGCTCGAATTGAATACAGCGAGGAAGATGGCCTGTTTGTCGGCCATATCGCTGGTATTAGAGATGTCGTTGGGTTTCATGGCGAGTCAGTACAGGAGCTTCGAAATGCTTTTGAAGAGGCCGTTACTGATTATCTGGATACTTGCGCCAAGCTCTGACTAACACCGGGCGCATGCTTGACCACTGCTATTGCACGGCTATGCAGTTGCATGAGAGGTAGGCGCCAGAGCTCAGCATCAACACGCCTCCGCTCACATCTGGCAGTTTTGGAGGCCCCGAAAAATCGGGGCGCATTTCAAGGGTGAGTTGCCGCTACTCTGCGGTTTGTGGCGTCGCCGCCTGCGGTGGTTGCGTCAAAACTTTCACCACATCATCAATCACTGCCTTACCCATCGCAGTCAGATAATGCGCGGCCCACGCGTGGCGGTCGGTGTCTTTCGCGTAAGCAGCATCCTCAGCAAACGACTTGGCCAAGAACAACAGGTCGGACGCCTGCGCCAATGCTTTGCTAATAGGCACCCCAGCGCTGACATGAAACAGCGGATCGTCTGCACAGTAGAGGCAGGGCGTGTAGCCGATGGTTTTTGCTTCTGAGTGTTCAGTCATTTGCCACCTCCATTGACGGAGGTGCGGTGGGGGCGCGATTCGAAATCGCGGTGAGGGATAAGCCTAATTTCGTACGGATTTATATTGCGCATGGTCTAGCTCCTTGACGAGGAACTGCCACTTTTTCGTTACCAAGCGAATGGGTGGCAGCTGTGCGCAGGTTGGTAAACCGGGAGTCAAGGAATCCGGCACGCCCGAAGACGTCCCACGCACAGCCGCCATAACTCAAAATTGCGGGCATAAAAAAACGCCTGCAAATCTGAATGAGGGCGCTGTTGCGCTTAACTCTCGGGTTACCAAGCCCGGTCGCTGAATTGGCAGCGACGGCGGAAGGGTATCGTGCAGGCTTATCTCCTGCAACCTTCGAAAGTCGTAAGGATTTTCTGCTGAATCGGTCGGAAGAAAATAACATCGATGATCCAAGGCCAATCGCGACGCACCCGACTGGGTATGATCGTCATTTGACGGTCATTTGCTTGAAGAAGGCACTGGGAGCAGGCATCAACTGGCCAAGGCGCGATTTCAGTCGCCTTTACTCGCGCCGTTCATTTGCCGGTCATTTGACTGGCTATCTGGATTTAACGACAGAATAGAAATTCCGTTTTATTGTGGAACACATGGCTCCGGTCAGTTGCATGTTGACCGTTGCTCAGTTAATCGAACACTATAAGGTACTATTTTGTGTACCTTTGGAGGCCTCATGGAGCAATTACTCGCGAGTCGGTCGGTTAGTATTACCGAGCTGAAACGCAGCCCGAGTACTGTGATTGAGCAAGCAGGCTCAGAGCCAGTTGCCGTTCTCAACCACAATCGCCCTGCGGCCTACCTTTTACCGCACGCCACTTATCAACAGCTACTTGATCGATTACAAGCCGCAGAAATACGTGAAGCTATTGCAGCCAGCCGCAATGACCCACGCCCGGCTATTGCAGCCGATACGGTGTTTGCTGAGCTTGATGCGCTCATTGATGAGGTCGAAGCGGAGCAGAAACGCCCATGAGACAACTGCTTTTCTCCGCACTGGCACGAGAGGATCTGCAGCAAATCGCCCGCTACATTGCCCGTGACAATCCCGGCCGAGCTCGGACTTTTGTTGGTGAGTTGCGAGTGTGCTGTGCACGGCTGGTTGATCAGCCAAATCAAGGTATTTCCCGAGATGACTGTGCCAGAGGGTTGCGAATGATTTCCCACGGCCGATATTTGATCTTTTACAGTCTTTTAGAGGGCGATGTTCAGATTGAGCGTGTCCTGCATACCGCTAGAGACATTGGGCGCTTGTTTGAATCAGTCAGCACTGATCACTAGACCCAAACATTAAAAATGCTGACCCACAAAAAAGCCCCAGACCCTAAGATCTGAGGCTTTCTCGTTTCTACATATGGTGCACCAGGCGGGATTCGAACCCACGACCCCTGCCTTCGGAGGGCAGTACTCTATCCAGCTGAGCTACTGGTGCGATGCGGGCGCCATGATACTCATATGCGCTGCGGGCGTCCATGCTGCTGAATCGTCTGCCTTTTTCAAAAGCGTAACCTGCGTTTGCTACGCTGATCTGAAAAAATAGGCAAATGCGGCGTTTTCGTTCTTTTTTTCGAACAGCCTATTGTCCTTTACCCCCTTTGATCCTAGGATTCGTTTGAGATTTCAAACGCTCTTGTCTGGGTGCTGAACCGCACGAGTTCGATTTGTGCGCTATTTATGTGCTTCAGCCCGGTGAATGATTTCCCTGACGGCAGCCTATAAGGCGCCTTTCTACAATCATAATTCGCTCCGCCTCGCGCGGTGCTGTTAAGGAAAGCCGACATGCAGCTTAAAGACACCCAGTTGTTCCGCCAGCAAGCCTTTATCGATGGCGCTTGGGTCGATGCGGACAACGGTCAGACGATCAAGGTCAATAACCCGGCAACGGGCGAAATTCTGGGCACAGTGCCGAAAATGGGCGCTGCCGAAACCCGCCGTGCGATCGAAGCCGCTGACAGAGCGCTGCCGGCCTGGCGTGGCCTGACCGCCAAGGAGCGCGCGAACAAGTTGCGTCGTTGGTTCGAGCTGATCATCGAGAACCAGGACGACCTGGCTCGCCTGATGACTCTGGAGCAAGGCAAGCCATTGGCTGAAGCCAAGGGCGAGATCGTTTACGCCGCTTCCTTTATCGAGTGGTTCGCTGAAGAAGCCAAGCGTGTCTACGGTGATGTGATTCCGGGCCACCAGCCAGACAAGCGCCTGATCGTGATCAAGCAGCCGATCGGCGTGACCGCTGCGATTACTCCGTGGAACTTCCCGGCCGCGATGATCACCCGTAAAGCCGGCCCGGCCCTGGCCGCCGGTTGCACCATGGTGCTCAAGCCGGCTTCGCAAACGCCTTTCTCGGCGTTCGCCCTGGCTGAACTGGCCCAACGTGCCGGTATTCCGAACGGTGTGTTCAGTGTGGTGACCGGCAGTGCTGGCGATATCGGCAGCGAGCTGACCGGCAACCCGATCGTGCGCAAACTGTCGTTCACCGGTTCGACCGAAATCGGCCGTCAGTTGATGACCGAGTGCGCCAAGGACATCAAGAAAGTCTCTCTGGAATTGGGCGGCAACGCTCCGTTCATCGTGTTCGACGACGCGGACCTGGATAAGGCCGTCGAAGGCGCGATCATTTCCAAGTACCGCAACAATGGCCAGACCTGCGTCTGCGCCAACCGTCTGTACATTCAGGATTCGGTCTACGACGCGTTCGCCGAAAAACTGAAAGTGGCCGTGGCCAAGCTCAAGATCGGTAACGGTCTGGAAGACGGCACCACCACTGGTCCGCTGATCGACGAAAAAGCCGTGGCCAAGGTGCAAGAGCACATTGCTGACGCCGTCGGCAAAGGCGCTACCGTGTTGGCGGGTGGCAAGAGCATGCAAGGCAACTTCTTCGAGCCGACCATCCTGACCAACGTGCCGAACAACGCTGCCGTGGCCAAGGAAGAAACCTTCGGTCCATTGGCGCCACTGTTCCGCTTCAAAGACGAAGCCGATGTGATCGCGATGTCCAACGACACCGAGTTCGGTCTGGCCTCGTACTTCTATGCTCGTGACCTGGGCCGTGTGTTCCGTGTGGCTGAAGCCCTGGAATACGGCATGGTCGGCGTCAACACCGGGTTGATCTCCAACGAAGTCGCGCCGTTCGGCGGCATCAAGGCGTCGGGCCTGGGCCGTGAAGGCTCCAAGTACGGCATTGAAGATTACCTGGAAATCAAATACCTCTGCCTGGGCATCTAAGGCAAGGCATTGCTTCAAGCGCAAAGGGCACGAGAGCGCTGTCCCTTTGCGCGCTTCAAACGGAATTTTCTCTGTGGCCGGGAAAGCTGTGGCAGTCGATCATCGCATGCTGCCGTAGTTGCCTCCCCGCCGCATTTTCCTTGAACCACGCCGCCCGATGAGCGGTGAATGAGGACACTATGAGCAAGACTAACGCATCCCTGATGAAACGCCGCGAAGCTGCTGTACCGCGCGGTGTTGGCCAGATTCACCCGATCTTCGCCGAGTCCGCGAAGAACGCCACCGTGACCGACGTTGAAGGTCGCGAGTTCATCGACTTCGCCGGCGGTATCGCCGTGCTGAACACCGGTCACGTGCACCCGAAAATCATCGCCGCCGTGACCGAGCAGCTGAACAAGCTGACCCACACCTGCTTCCAGGTACTGGCTTACGAGCCGTACGTGGAAGTGTGCGAAAAAATCAACGCCAAGGTGCCGGGTGATTTCGCCAAGAAAACCCTGCTGGTAACCACCGGCTCCGAAGCCGTGGAAAACTCCATCAAGATCGCCCGCGCCGCCACTGGCCGTGCCGGTGTGATCGCGTTCACCGGCGCTTACCACGGTCGCACCATGATGACCCTGGGCCTGACCGGTAAAGTCGTGCCTTACTCGGCCGGCATGGGCCTGATGCCAGGCGGCATCTTCCGCGCGCTGTACCCGAACGAATTGCACGGTGTGAGCATCGACGATTCGATCGCCAGCATCGAACGCATCTTCAAGAACGACGCTGAGCCGCGTGACATCGCTGCCATCATCATCGAGCCGGTTCAGGGTGAAGGCGGTTTCTACGTTGCGCCTAAAGAGTTCATGAAGCGTCTGCGCGCCCTGTGCGACCAGCACGGCATTCTGTTGATCGCTGACGAAGTGCAGACTGGCGCTGGCCGTACCGGCACTTTCTTCGCCATGGAACAGATGGGCGTTGCTGCCGACCTGACCACCTTCGCCAAATCCATCGCTGGCGGTTTCCCGCTGGCCGGTGTGTGCGGCAAGGCCGAATACATGGACGCTATCGCTCCAGGCGGCTTGGGCGGCACTTACGCCGGTAGCCCGATCGCTTGCGCCGCGGCCCTGGCCGTGATGGAAGTGTTCGAAGAAGAGCACCTGCTGGATCGCTGCAAAGCGGTTGGCGAGCGTCTGGTGACTGGCCTGAAAGCCATCCAGGCCAAGTACCCGGTCATCGGCGAAGTGCGTGCCCTGGGCGCGATGATCGCGGTCGAGCTGTTCGTCGACGGCGACAGCCACAAGCCGAACGCTGCTGCTGTGGCATCGGTTGTAGCCAAGGCGCGTGACAAGGGCCTGATCCTGCTGTCGTGCGGCACCTACGGCAACGTTCTGCGCGTACTGGTACCGCTGACCTCGCCGGACGAGCAACTGGACAAAGGCTTGGCGATCATCGAAGAGTGCTTCTCTGAGCTGTGATCCGAGTGCTCTGATTCATTTGTGATCTGATCGACAAAAAACCCGCTTCGGCGGGTTTTTTGATGCCGCTTGAAACACATCAGGGGCAATTGAACTGTATCGAATAGCCATCATTGACTAAGGTGCAAGCATTGCCGTTGGAGTGTGCGATGACTGCTGTGGTGTTACCCGCTGTACCGTGTGTGCTGATTGCCGAGGCCGACCCTTGGTCTCGCGATCTGCTCAAGCAGGTGTTGTTGAATGTGCGCTGCGACGCGCGGCTGGACCTGTGTGCCGATGGCCAGGAGGCACTGAACCTGTTGGCGGAAAATCCTTACGATCTGGTGATCGTTGACTGGGAGTTGCCTGGCGTCGATGGCCTGAACGTCTTGCGCAGTGTCCGTCAGCGCAAACGTAATCCGCCGCAGCCCTTCATTCTGATGAGCAGCCGCAACGACAGCACCAGCGTGCATGAAGTCTTGCCCTTGGCGCCCACGGCGTACCTGACCAAACCCTTGAACATGGAAAACCTGACCCAGCGCCTGCAGGATTTGTTGCTGAACGCCGATGAACAGGTGTCGTGCGAGGTGCCGTCGCTGGCGCCGGGCATGACCTTGTCGGTGTACCTGGAGCGGCGTCGCGAACTGGCGGACGGTGCGCCGTTGATGACTGACGTGCAGGTGGCGATCAAGCGTAGCCTCAACCCCAATGGCCTTGATCTGACACGGCTGGAAGACGAGATTCGCACCGATCCGCAAATCACCGCTGTCTTGATCGCCGCCGCCAACAGCGCGGCCCAGCATCATGGCGCCGCCGTGCAAACCCTGGCCCAGGCGCTGCATCGTCTTGGCACCGGGCAAAGCATGAACCTGATCCTGGGCCTCGCCCTCAAGCGCAGTGCCCGGCTCAGCGATCCGCAGCTGGCGGACTATGCCGAGCGTTATTGGGAGTTGTCGCTGCACACCGCCGAATACGCGCGGACGCTGGCGCGCTTGCTGGATCTGGATCAGGAGCGCTGTTATTGCGCGGGCATGCTGCATCGCCTCGGCGATCTGGCCTTGCTGCGCTGTTTGCAGGAGTGGAAGCAGGCCGGCGGTGAGCTGGATGAATGGGAGGAAGTCGGCGATGCCCTGGCCGAATTCGGCGCGGCCTATGGTTCGGCGCTACGGACCCGCTGGCGTCTGCCCCTGGAACTACGAGAGCTGATTGCGGCGGTTTACCAGCTCGGTGGCGGGGTTTACTCCCGCGAAGCGCTGGTGATGAACATGGCCGCCCAGTTGGCGCGCTTGACCGAGCATGAGGGGATCGAAGCGTTGTCCAAGAGCCGCACAGCGCGGTTGCTCAAGATCGGATTGCCGGAATTGATGCGTTTGCGCAAAAAATAAGCTTTATGCAAAACCTGTAGGAGCGAGGCTTGCCCGCGAAGAAGTCACCACGGTGGGTCAGTAAAACCGCGGTGACCCCTTCGCGGGCAAGCCTCGCTCCTACAAAAATAAAATCAGCCAGAAATGATGCGGTTCTTGCCCTGGCGCTTGGCCTGGTACATCGCAGCATCGGCGCGGGCGAACAGGCTGTCGATGCTTTCATCCTCGGGCGTGAGGCTGGTCAGGCCCTGGCTGACGGTGATGCCGAACGTCTGGTCGTCGTGGCTGAAGCTTAACCGCTGAATTTCCCGTTGCAGGCGCTCGGCCACCTGCATGGCCATGTCCGGTGCACAACCGGGAAACACCGCCGCGAATTCCTCACCGCCGATCCGTCCGAACAGATCACCACGCCGCAGGGCCGCGCGACCGCTCTCGGCGATGCGTTGCAGCACCTTGTCGCCTTCCTGATGGCCGTAGGTGTCATTGACCACTTTGAAGTCATCGATGTCCAGCAGCAGGAACGCCATTGGCGCACCGTTCAACCGCGCCTCCTCGAATTCGCGATGGGCGCATTCGAAGAAGTGCCGGCGGTTGCTGCTTTGGGTCAATGCGTCGGTGCTGGCCAGATGTTGCAGCTGGGCTTGCATCTGCTTTTTTTCGGTGATGTCTTCGGCAATGCCGACGATGATTACCGGTTGGCCCGGCTCGGCCTGACGGTTGATGAAGCACTTGTCGCTGAGCCAACGCATTTGGCCGTCGGCGGCGATGATGCGGTACTCGCGGTCTTCAACGGCGCCTTTGACCAGTACTTGCGCCAGGCTGCGCTCGGCGTAGTCCAGATCGTCGGGATAGACGCTGTCGCGCCAGTGGTTGTAGTCGGACAGCAACAGGCCGGCGGGGCGGCCGAAAATCCGCTCATAGGCCGGGCTGACGTAGAGCACCTGACGGGTTTCCCAGTTGAATGCCCAAAGCACGGCGTTGACGCTGACCAGCAGCGAGCTGAACAGCTGTTCGCGTTCGCTCAGGCGTGCCACTTCGCCCTGGGCATGCATCAGCGCCATCAGGGTTTGCGCGGCCTCGGGCCACTGTGGAAGGGATGTGTCTTGTAGGCTTTTATTAACCATCGGCACAAATCTCAAAGGGCGTGCCGCTATGTCGACAGCGGCCAAGAACAAAGCCCGCCTGGATGGCGAAGTGTCTTTGAGATAGGGGATTTGGAGCGAAGTTCCCGCCTTGGGTGGCGAGAGAGCATGCTCCCGCCGGGCGGTTAAAACACGTCGCTGGTTTGCGATGGCTTCGCCGTCAAGCGGGTGGGGGGGCAAGCCCGGAGGGCGGATCGGATACGTAGGAGCCAGGCTTGCCGGCAAAGGCGTCTTTAAGAGCGCCTTCGCCGGCAAGCCTGGCTCCTACGAAAAGCCTCTTCTGTGGAGGATCAGGCGTTGGCAGGGCGCAGGGAGTAGGTTTTCAACTGGTCGGCGAAGTCGCGCAGGGATTGAATTCCGCTGGCCTCGGCCTCGTGTACCCAATCCTTGATGGCGGCCAGCATGTCGTGACCATTTGAGCTGGTCTTGACCCAGATCTGCTGCAAGGCCAGGCGTTTTTCGTAAATTACCTTCAGCGCCTGGCTGTGCTCGAGCATGGTCTGGATGCGCATATGGTGTTTGTCGTCCAGCAGGCTGGTTTCCCGCGAGAGCAAACGCTTGGCCCGGTGGAACTGGTGGCGGACCGAGTGATCGACTTTTTCCAGCTCTTGCTTGACCAGCGGCGCGATCACCAGCTTGCGGTACTGGGCCATGATCTGGAAGCGGTTGTTGAGGATCGCCATGGCGGTGTCCATGTCCAGGCTGCCTTTGCCTTCAACGCGGTGGGCGATGGGTGCAACCCGCTGGACCTTGGCCAGACGCAGGAAGCTGAAGACCTGGATCCAGGCCCAGCCGAGGTCGAACTCCCATTTCTTCACCGACAGTTTGGCGGAGTTAGGGTAGGTGTGATGGTTGTTATGCAGTTCTTCGCCGCCGATCAGGATGCCCCAGGGCACCAGATTAGTGGCCGCATCGCGGCATTCGAAGTTGCGGTAGCCGATGGCATGGCCCAGGCCATTGACCACGCCTGCGGCCCACACCGGGATCCACATCATCTGGATGGCCCAGATGGTGATGCCAATGGTGCCGAACAGCAGCAGGTCGATGACGCCCATGATCGCCACGCCCAATAGCGGAAAGCGGCTGTAAAGGTTGCGTTCGATCCAGTCTTCGGGGCAGTTCTTGCCGTAGATGCGCAGGGTCTCAGGGTTTTCCGCTTCGGCGCGGTACAGCTCGGCGCCTTTGCGCAGAACGGTGGACAGACCCTTGATGACCGGGCTGTGCGGGTCATCGACGGTTTCGCATTTGGCGTGATGCTTGCGGTGGATGGCGGTCCACTCGCGGGTGTTCTGCGCCGTGGTCAACCACAGCCAGAAGCGGAAAAAATGTTTCAGGCCAGCATTGAGCTCAAGCGAGCGATGGGCTGAATAGCGATGCAGATAAACCGTGACGCCGACGATCGTCACGTGGGTCATCAGTAGGGTGACTGCCACCAGTGACCAGGGCGATAAGCCAAGAAAACCTTCGTACCACATAGCCTATAGGACCCTCGATAAAGAAAAAAACAGCCGTTGCATTATCACTTAGCCCACAGATAAAACCAGTCGCCCTTTCAGATAAGAGTGGCTGGATGTGTCTTTAATCTATAATTCCAGCCTTTTTGTAGGGACATGGACGCTCTAATGTCAGCCACCTATCGCGATGCTTTGCGTGCAGCGCTGCTCTATCTGGTGCTTTCCGTAGCCTGGCTCCAGTTTAGTGGTTATTTATTGAACAGGTTCTTCGATAGTTCCACCGACCTGCTGCGCTGGCAGCTGATCAACGGTTATGCCTGGGTGGCGTTCAGTGCCGGGCTGATCTTCATAGCGCGGGCGCGATTGTTTCGCTGCCTGGGTGTCGGCGCCAAATTGCGCGAGCGCAATGCAGACAGGGAACGTTTGCGTCAGGCGGCAGCGGTGTTCGATTGCACCTGTGAAGGGGTGCTGGTCACTAATAGCAATGGGTTGATCGTCCATGTGAACCGGGCGTTCATGGAAATCACCGGCTACCAGCGCGAGGAAGTGCTGGGGCAGCGACCGAACATGTTCAAGTCGGGTCATCACTCGCCGGGTTTCTACCAGGCGATGTTCGCGGCACTCGATAGCCTTGGTGAGTGGAGCGGGGAAATCTGGAATCGCCGTAAAAACGGCGAGATCTACCCGCAATGGCAGACGATCCGCGTCATTCGCGACGATCAGGGGCGGCTTAGCCAGTACGTTGCGGTGTTTTCCGACATCAGCGCGATCAAGAACTCCGAGTATGAATTGACGCATCTGGCCCATCACGATCCGTTGACCGATCTGCCCAATCGCCTTCTACTAACCGACCGTGCCGGGCAGGCCGTGGCCTCGGCGCAGGTCCACAAGAGCGGTTGCGCGTTGCTGATGATCGACCTCGATCATTTCAAGTTGATCAATGACAGTCTCGGTCACAGTGTCGGTGACCAACTGCTCAAGGCTGTGGCTGAGCGCCTGAATGCGTTGTTCGGCCCGGGCAACACACTGGCGCGGCTCAGCGGCGACGAATTTGCGGTACTGACTGAAAACTGCCCGCAACCGGGACATGCCGCGGCGCTGGCTCAGCGAGTCATCGATGGCCTTAAGGAACCGTTCCAGATCGACGGGCATCCGCTATTTATCAACGCCAGCATCGGCATCAGCCTGTTTCCAAGCGATGCCTTGAGTGCCGAGCAACTGTTGCGCAACGCCGACTCGGCGCTGTTCAAGGCCAAGAGCGCTGGCCGCGACGGCTATGCCCTCTACACCGAAGAATTGACCGCGCACGCTCAGCAGCGCGTCGAGATCGCATTCCAATTGCGCCGAGCGCTGGAGCAACAGCAATTGCGGGTTTATTACCAGCCCGTGCATGACCTCAAAACCAGTCGCCTGATCGGCGTCGAGGCTCTGGTGCGCTGGGAGCATCCGCAACGTGGGTTGGTGTCGCCGGCTGAATTCATCCCCATCGCCGAACGCACCGGGCTGATTGCCGAGATCGATGCCTGGATCATGCGTCAGGCCTGCCAGCAGATGTGCCAGTGGCAAGCGGCGGGCGTGGTGTTGTCGTTTGTCGCGGTGAACGTTTCTTCTCGCCTGTTCGCCCGACGCGAGTTATATCAGCAGGTGGCTCAGGTGCTGCACGACACCGGGCTGGATCCGGCGTATCTGGAGCTGGAAGTCACCGAAAGCGCGGTGATGGAAGACCCGGAAGTGGCGCTGGAGCAGATGCATCGCTTGCGCGAGTTGGGCGTGCGGCTGGCCATCGATGATTTCGGCACGGGCTATTCATCGTTGCTGCGGCTCAAGCGTTTGCCGGTGCAAAAGCTCAAGATCGATCAGGGGTTTGTCGCAGGCTTGCCGGGTGATGAGGATGACGCGGCGATCGCGCGGGTAATCATTGCGCTGGCGCAGAGCATGGGGATGCAAGTGCATGCCGAGGGGATCGAGCAGGTCGAGCAGGCGAGTTTCCTGTTCGAGCATGACTGCGATTTGGGGCAGGGGTACTGGTTTGGGCGGCCAGTGCCGGCGGCGTCATTGGATTGGGCTCGGGCGCCAACGATTGGATGAGCGCCTGATGATCGTTCCCACGCTCTGCGTGGTAATGCATCCAGTGACGCTCTGCGTCACCTCTCGATCAGGGACGCAGAGCGTCCCGGGCGGCATTCCCACGCGGAGCATGGGAATGATCAGTCTTCTAGTTATATAAACATTCTTAAATAGTCTTTTTAAGAATATCCGCGCCTATCTACTATTGCCCCTACGCCGTAAGCAGTGCCCGCCACTGCCAGGCATATCTCATTAAAGGAGCAGCACCATGAGCGCATCCCTACGTAGTGTTGACGGGCAGGACGAAGCCACCATTTTGCGTGAGATCCAAAGCGCCTTGCGCGATCTGCGCTTTGGCGCGGTGGAAATCACCGTGCATAACGCCCAGGTGGTTCAGATCGAACGCAAAGAGAAATTCCGTTTGCAGAGCCCGGGCAATAAACCGAGCTAAAACGAAAGATCAAAAGATCGCAGCCTTCGGCAGCTCCTACGCGCCTGTGGGCGCCGCCGAAGGCTGCGATCTTCGAACAGGCAACCCGTTCCAGACCATAAGAAAAAGCCAACACATCAAGAATTCCAGGAGCTTTCACCATGTCGTCGATTCGTCATTTTGCTTTGGCCGCCCTGGCCAGTGCCCTTTTTGCTGGTTCCGCGGTTGCCAAGGATTACGAGCTGCTCAACGTGTCGTATGACCCGACCCGTGAGCTGTACCAGGAGTACAACGCCGAGTTCATCAACTTCTGGAAAAAGGACCACGCTGGCGACAACGTGAAAATCCAGCAGTCCCACGGTGGCTCGGGCAAGCAGGGCCGAGCGGTGATCGACGGTCTGCGGGCCGACGTGGTGACCCTGGCCCTGGCCGGTGATATCGACGAAATCGCCAAGCTCGGCAAGAGCCTGCCGGCCGACTGGCAGAAGCGCCTTCCGGAAGCGAGCACGCCTTACACCTCGACCATCGTGTTCCTGGTGCGCAAGGGCAACCCGAAAGGCATCAAGGACTGGGGCGACCTGACCAAAAACGGCGTGGAAGTCATCACCCCGAACCCGAAAACCTCCGGCGGCGCACGCTGGAACTTCCTCGCGGCCTGGGCTTATGGCCTGAAAGCCAACGGTGGTAACGAAGCCAAGGCCAAAGAGTACGTGCAGACCCTGTTCAAACACGTGCCTGTGCTGGACACCGGTGCTCGCGGCTCGACCATCACCTTCGTCAACAACGGTCAGGGCGACGTGTTGCTGGCCTGGGAAAACGAGGCCTTCCTGGCGTTGAAAGAAGACGGCGGCGCCGACAAGTTCGACATCGTTGTACCGTCGCTGTCGATCCTTGCCGAACCACCGGTGGCCGTGGTCGACAAGAACGCCGAGAAAAAGGGCAACACCGATATTGCTGAGGCGTATCTCAAGCACCTGTACAGCCCGGCCGGCCAGGAAATCGCGGCGAAAAACTTCTATCGTCCACGTGACAAAGAGGTGGCCGCCAAGTACGCCAAACAGTTCCCGACACTGGAGCTGGTGACCATCGACAAGGACTTTGGCGGCTGGAAAACCGCGCAACCGAAATTCTTCAATGACGGTGGCGTGTTCGACCAGATTTATCAGGCGCAGTAACCTGAAATAGATCTGCCAACGGTCAGTGAGGAGGCAACTTGTGGGAGCGAGCCTGCTCGCGATGACGGCGGTACATTCAGCATAAATGTTGGCTGACCCGCCGCTATCGCGAGCAGGCTCGCTCCCACAGGGGCTGCAGTGTCCAAATCCTTAACTGGCTGATATTGGCTAACAGGCCCCGATTTCACCGTCGGGGCTTAGCGCGTTCTCAACCAAGGACTTTTATGTCGCGTCGTATCTCCCCCGTCATACCCGGCTTCGGGCTGACGCTGGGCTACACCTTGGTGTACCTCAGCTTGATTGTGCTCATTCCACTGGCGGCGATGTTCGTGCATGCCGCTCAACTCACCTGGGACCAGTTCTGGGCGATTATCTCGGCGCCACGGGTGCTGGCGGCGTTGAAGCTCAGCTTCGGCACCGCGCTCTATGCCGCAATCATCAACGGCATCATCGGCACGCTGCTGGCCTGGGTGCTGGTGCGCTATACCTTCCCTGGGCGCAAAGTCATCGATGCAATGATCGACTTACCCTTCGCATTGCCCACCGCCGTGGCCGGTATCGCGCTGACCGCGCTATACGCGCCCAATGGTTGGGTGGGTCAGTTTGCAGCGGACCTGGGTTTCAAGATCGCGTATACCCCCCTCGGCATCACCCTTGCCCTCACTTTTGTGACACTTCCATTCGTAGTACGTACCGTACAGCCAGTATTGGCCGATATCCCGCGTGAAGTGGAAGAAGCGGCGGCGTGCCTCGGTGCAAAACCGCTACAGGTTTTCCGCCATATTCTGGTGCCCGCGCTGCTGCCCGCGTGGTTGACCGGTTTCGCGTTGGCCTTTGCCCGCGGGGTCGGCGAGTACGGTTCGGTGATTTTCATCGCCGGCAACATGCCGATGAAAACCGAGATCCTGCCGCTGCTGATCATGGTCAAACTCGACCAGTACGATTACACCGGCGCCACGTCCATTGGTGTACTGATGCTGGTGGTTTCCTTCGTCCTGTTGCTGCTGATCAACTTGCTGCAACGACGCATCGAAACCCCATAAGGAGGCGCAAAAATGTCCCAATCGTCTATTGCTGCTGCTTCCTCGAACGCCGCCCGCCGTGGCAGTGCTTCATCGCGGCGAATCCTGATCGGCCTTGGCTGGCTGGTGTTCGCCCTGTTCCTGTTGCTGCCGCTGGTGATCGTGGTGTCTCAGGGCCTGAAGCTCGGAATCGGTGCGTTCTTCACCGCGATCTTCGAGCCAGACGCCTTGTCGGCGTTGAAACTCACCGTGATCGCGGTGCTGATTTCGGTGCCGCTGAACCTGGTGTTCGGTGTCAGCGCGGCGTGGTGCGTGAGCAAATACTCGTTCCGTGGCAAGAGCATGCTGGTGACCCTGATCGACCTGCCGTTCTCGGTGTCGCCGGTGATTGCCGGTCTGGTCTATGTATTGATGTTCGGCGCCCAGGGCCTGTTCGGCCCGTGGTTGCAGGATCACGACATCCAGATCGTCTTCGCCTTGCCGGGCATCGTGTTGGCGACGATTTTCGTCACCGTGCCGTTCGTGGCCCGTGAACTGATCCCGCTGATGCAGGAACAAGGCACTCAGGAGGAAGAGGCCGCGCGCCTGCTCGGCGCCAATGGCTGGCAGATGTTCTGGCACGTCACCGTGCCCAATATCAAATGGGGCCTGATCTATGGCGTGGTGCTGTGTACGGCCCGGGCCATGGGTGAGTTCGGTGCGGTGTCGGTGGTTTCCGGGCACATTCGCGGGGTGACCAACACCCTGCCGTTGCACGTCGAGATCCTCTACAACGAATACAACCACGTGGCCGCGTTCGCCGTGGCGAGCCTGTTGCTGATCCTGGCGCTCTTCATCCTGCTGCTCAAGCAGTGGAGCGAAAACCGTATTAACCGCCTGCGCGCCAGCGCCGCGGAGGAATAAGTCATGTCGATCGAAGTGCGTAACGTCAGCAAGAACTTCCACGCGTTCAAGGCGCTGGACAACATCAGCCTGGACATTCAAAGCGGCGAGCTGGTGGCGCTGCTCGGCCCGTCCGGCTGCGGCAAGACCACACTGTTGCGAATCATCGCCGGCCTGGAAACCCCGGACCAGGGCAACATCGTGTTCCATGGCGAAGACGTCTCCGGCCACGACGTGCGTGATCGCAATGTCGGTTTCGTGTTCCAGCACTACGCCTTGTTCCGCCACATGACGGTGTTCGACAACGTCGCGTTCGGCCTGCGCATGAAGCCGAAAAACCAGCGCCCGAATGAAAGCCAGATCGCGGTAAAAGTCCACGAACTGCTGAACATGGTGCAGCTGGATTGGTTGGCCGATCGCTACCCGGAACAACTCTCCGGCGGCCAGCGTCAACGCATTGCGTTGGCTCGTGCCTTGGCGGTGGAACCGAAAGTTTTGCTGCTCGACGAACCCTTCGGTGCGCTGGATGCCAAGGTCCGTAAAGAGCTGCGTCGCTGGCTCGCACGGCTGCACGAAGACATCAACCTGACCTCGGTGTTCGTGACCCACGACCAGGAAGAGGCGATGGAAGTCGCCGATCGTATCGTGGTGATGAACAAGGGCGTGATCGAGCAGATCGGCTCACCGGGTGACGTCTACGAAAACCCGGCCAGCGATTTTGTCTATCACTTCCTTGGCGACTCGAACCGTCTGCATTTGGGCGAAGACCGGCACGTGCTGTTCCGTCCTCACGAAGTGTCGCTGTCGCGTCATGAACTGGAAGACCACCACGCCGCTGAAGTGCGCGATATTCGTCCACTGGGCGCGACTACGCGGGTGACGCTGAAGGTAGAAGGCCAGAGCGAGCTGATCGAGGCTGAAGTGGTGAAAGACCACGACAGCCTGGTCGGATTGGCCAAGGGCGAGACGCTGTTCTTCAAGCCCAAGGTCTGGCAGAAAGTCGCCAACATTTAAGGGCAAAAGCATCGCGGGCAAGCTCGCTCCCACAGTGATTTGTGTCGTTCACAAATCCCCTGTGGGAGCGAGCCTGCTCGCGATGGCGTCTTACGTCGCTGCGTTTTTCTGACGCAAACGCACAGTACCCACTCGCGCCTCGATCTGCTCTTTCAGCTCATGCCGCATCCCGAGCAAAAACGCCAACTCAACCACCACAAACAACGGCCCGACAATCAACCCCGTCACATCATCGACAAACGCCGGTTTGCGCCCTTCGTAATGGTGCCCGACAAACTGAATCGCCCACCCCACCACAAACATCCCGATGCCGCTGGCGAGCCAGACCAGCGTACTTTGCTGCGCGAGAACCTGACCTGCCCAAATGCACAGACCGAGCAACACGGTCATCAACACCCCAAGACGAATCTCCAGACGCAGGTAAAACCACGCCGACGCCATCGCGACCAGCACCGCCGGCGAAATCCAGCCTGCGCCCCATTGCGGCCGTGACAGCAGCACCGCGACCGCCACGACGATCAGCGGAATACCCACGAAGTGGCTGGCAATGTTGCGCGGGTCACGGTGGTAGGCGGCGTATTGACTGAGATGGTCAACGAGGCTTTTCATTGTTATTCCTCCTGTAGGGTGATGGATGATGCCCCGGGTTTCATCTCTCGCTCTGTCAGCCAGGCGACAATCTCCAGGAGTTTTCATGGACATGCAGGTTTGGCGTTCGCGCCTGGATACGGGGCAGTGGTTCAGTCGTTTACCTGTTCCCTTACAGGATAGTTTGCTGGCTGCGGCCCGGGTTCGGCGTCTGCCGTCGGGGCAACTGCTATTCAAACGCGGTGATCCGCCGTGCGGGCTGTATGCGGTGCTCGAAGGTTCGGTGCGCATTGGCGCGGTGAGCGAGCAGGGTAAGGAAGCGCTGCTGAGCCTGGTGGAAGCACCGCACTGGTTCGGCGAAATCTGCCTGTTCGATGGCCAGCCGCGAACCCACGATGCCTATGCCGTTGGCCAGTGCATCCTGTTGCACATTGCGCAGGCGACGCTGTTGAAGTTGCTCGACCAACAACCGCTTTACTGGCGGCAACTGGCGTTACTGATGAGTCATAAACTGCGCCTGACCTTCATCAACCTCGAACAGCTGAGCCTGATGCCAGCCCCGGCACGCTTGGCTCATCGCTTGCTGATGATCGCCGAGGGTTACGGTGAAATCGACCCGCCGCGCCGTGTTCTGCAACTGCCTCAGGAGCAACTGGCGTCGATGCTGTCGCTGTCGCGCCAGACCACCAACCAGCTCCTCAAGGATTTGCAGGGGCAAGGGATTCTGGATCTCAAGTATGGCGAGATCGAGATTCTGGACGCCGAGCGGTTGCGGGCGTTGGCGATCTTTTAAAACCTATAGGTAGGCTTTGTTGGCGAACGCGCCTAGCCTGTGACGACGACAATCGAGGTGTGCCATGCGTGTGTTGCTAGTGGAAGACGAACCCGAGACCGCCAGTCTCCTGGCCAAAGGCCTGAGCGAGGCGAGTTACGCGGTGGATGTGGCGCTCAATGGCATGGACGGCCGGCGCTTTATCGAATCCGGCGAATACGAACTGATCATCCTCGACGTGATGCTGCCGGGGCTTAACGGCTGGCAGTTGCTGCAACAAATCCGCAAGCTCGGCGACACGCCGGTGCTGCTCCTCACCACCACGGACGGTATCGAAGATCGCCTGCGCGGGCTGGAGTTGCATGAGGATGATTACCTGCTCAAGCCGTTTGCCGTCAGTGAGCTGGTGAAGCGGGTGCGCAAGTTGTTGCGGCGTGATCGCGGGCGTTGAGAGCGAGACTGGCCAAGAAATGAGCTAGACTTCGATCTAGTTATGCATTAAATACGATGCATATATGTGCTATTAACCAATTTTGCACTGTATACGATGCGAGCGGTTCGAATGGAAAGCCTTGGAAAACTGATCAAAATACTGCGCAAAGAGCGAAAGATGTCTCAACAGGATCTGGCAAAGCAGTACGGAATGAGCCGTGCCACGATTTCTGGTATCGAGAACAACACCGTTTCTGAAATCGGTATCCGCAAGGTTGAAGCGATCTTGAACGGCTTTGGATACGAACTGACTGCTGTACCCAGGGAGTCGAAGCGTCCGACGCTGGACACCCTGAAAAAGGTTAACTTCCATGGCTGAGGGGAGTGTTGTGGACAGGCTGCACGTCAGTGTTTCCGGCACCACGGTAGGGGCCTTGGGGCGCGGACAGTCTGGTGTCGATTCAGTGTTTACCTATGCGCAGGAAGCACTGGAAGAAAATGCCGTCTCGCTGACCATGCCCGCTCGCCTTGAGAGCTACACGTGGGAGCGAGGTGTACCGCCGGTTTTTGAAATGAATCTGCCAGAAGGTCCTCTGCGCGATGAATTGGTTCGGCGCTTCAGCAAAGCGGTGCGAGGATTCGACGACTTCGCAATGCTGGCGATCGTTGGTCCGCATCAGCTGGGACGCGTGGGAATCGCAAATACGCTAAGTGCTAACGAGCCGCCCCCCGAAACCAGCCTTGCGGATCTTCTGGTTCATGACGGTGCTCAAGGGCTGTTCGATGACCTGTTGCACACCTATGGTCAGTACTCAGGCGTTTCGGGGGTTCAGCCAAAGGTGCTTGTGCGCGACAGTGCGACAATCATTGACCGCCTGACCCATCGAGGGGCAACGCATCTGGTCAAGTCCTTCCGTGCAGAGGAATACCCGGAGCTGGCCGCCAACGAGTACTTCTGCATGCGAGCCGCACTCCATTCGGGGCTTGAGGTGCCGAAGTTCGAACTCAGCGAACGGGGTAAATTTCTGATCGTCGAGCGCTTCGATCTGAATGACAAAGGCTATCTGGGTTTTGAGGATTTCTGCGTACTCAATGCCTGGCCTTCGAAGGCCAAATACGACGGTTCGTACGAAGGTGCTGCCAGGCAAATCAAGGAATTTGTCTCCCCCTCATTACTCAGCCAGGCGCTTGAGTCTTTTTTCAAAATCGTTGCTCTTTCGTCCGGTTTGAAGAACGGCGATGCTCATCTCAAGAACTTCGGTGTGCTGTATGAACATTGTGGCGCTGATGCGCAAATCGGTTTGGCTCCGGCCTATGACATTGTTACGACTTCGGTCTACATCAAGGCCGACAGCATGGCGTTGCTGTTAGGCGGATCGAAGGCGTGGCCCAAGTACAAAATGCTGATGCGTTTTGGTCGGTCGGCCTGCAACCTGACAGAAGGGCGCTGCAATGAGCTGCTGCAACAGGTTGCTCACGGGATGGAAGTGGCGATGGGGGAGATGGCTCACTACATCAGGGCCAATAGCAGTTTTGCCGAGGTTGGCGATGCGATGATGGATCAGTGGAAATCAGGCCAGGCGCGCAGTCTGGTTAAAGGTTGAAATATGTGTGGCGTTGCGACGGATGCCTTCGCGGGCTGACCGTCAGAACGACATAAATCCCGTAGGAGCGAGGCTTGCCCGCGAAGAGGCCGGAACACCCCAAACACCACTCGGATCTGTCACTGCAACCCATCCCGAAACTGCCCTGGCGTCATCCCGGTCCAGCGTTTGAATGCGCGACTGAAGCTGCTGGTGTCGGCGAAACCCAGCAGGTAACTGATTTCGCCCAACGAGCACAGCGGGTCGCGCAGGTGCAGCAGCGCCAGGTTTTCTCGACTTTCGTTGAGCAGCGTATCGAACCGACAACCCTCGTCCGCCAGGTGCCGTTGCAGGCTGCGCAGACTCAAGTGCAGCGCTTGGGCGATGCATTCGGCCGACGGTTCGCCCTCCGGCAATTGCTCTTCAATGGCGTCGCGAACCTTGCGCTCCCAGGTCAGGGGTTTGAGTTGCGCCAGGGTGCGTTTGAGCACGGTTTCGTTGTGTTCGGCCAGTTCCGGGTTGGCGTCGTCCAGGTGGCTGTCGAAATCCACCAGGGCGAATTCCAGTCGGTCTTCATCGGCGTTGAAATACACCGGCGAGCGGAACACTTTGTGCCATTGATGCGGGTCGGCCGGTTCCGGGCGGCGCAGGTAAACCGCCAGCGGGGCGTAGTCACGGCCCAGGCGATTGCGACAGGTGCGCACGTAAATCGCTGCGAAGGCATCGATGGCTTCGAAGGCTGGCGCGGGGTTGCCTTGGGGGATTTTCAGGTGGAAGCGGTAACGATCCTCAGCGCGGATCAACTCCAGATCCAGCGCGTTGCTGACCACTTGGTGATAACGCACGATGCGCTCGAAGACTTCCCGCAGGCTGCCGCTGGCCACCAACGCATAACCCAGCGCATGAAACGTGGTGGGGCTGACGAAACGCGACACCCGCAAGCCAATCGCCGGGTCACCGCTGACCTGCACCGCGATGTGCCACAGGCGCGTGGTGCCGGACAACGGGTAACGGGCGTTCGGGTCGTCCATCAACTGCGGGTCGAGCCCCGCCTGTTGGCACAGGGCTGTGCTGTCGAGCCCCAGCGCATCGAGCTGCTTGCGCAGGGCGCGGGTCCAGCTGGCGAGGGAGGTCGGTTCAGTCATGTTGATTGGCGCGTCCGGTCAACAGGTTGGCGTTCACGGCTACCGCTCCGTAAATCATCACAGGGCAGGATGCGAACATCAATAACCAGAGGATGGAAGCATGGACGGTACTTCTGCAAGTCCCCAGCGACTGAATGCAGCACAGCGATCAGCGCATATTCGCGAGGTGGTATTGGCCAAAGGCGTCGAATTGCGCCGGCGCTACCCGATTCTCAACCATCAGGACGCCTTGGGCGCGGGCATTCTGGCCTTCGCGTTGGCCGGGATGATCGGTTCCGCAGCGCTGTACATCACCGGGTACATGGCCTGGTGGGTATGCCTGTTGCTCAACGCATTTTTCGCCTCGCTGACCCACGAGCTGGAGCATGACCTGATCCACAGCATGTATTTCCGCAAACAGCGGGTGCCGCACCACCTGATGATGGGCCTGGTTTGGCTGGCGCGGCCGAGCACCATCAACCCCTGGATTCGCCGCCATTTGCACCTCAATCACCACAAGGTGTCTGGCACCGAAAGCGACATGGAAGAGCGGGCGATCACCAACGGTGAGCCCTGGGGGATCGCGCGGCTGTTGATGGTCGGCGACAACGTGATGTCGGCGTTCATCCGCATGCTGCGGGCCAAGACCCGGGCGCACAAGTTCAGCATCATCAAGCGTTCTCTGAAAGTTTATGCGCCACTGGCGCTGGTGCATTGGGGGGCGTGGTACGTGTTCCTCGGTTTTCACACCGCCAACGGCATCGCACATCTGCTGGGGGCGCCCATCGAATGGTCAGCGACTACTTTGTCGGTGATGCAGGTGATCGACATCGCGGCCGTAGTGATCATCGGCCCGAACGTGTTGCGTACCTTCTGCCTGCACTTTGTCAGCTCGAACATGCACTACTACGGTGACGTGGAGCCGGGGAATGTGATTCAGCAGACTCAGGTGTTGAACCCTTGGTGGATGTGGCCGTTGCAAGCATTCTGCTTCAACTTTGGCAGCAGCCACGGGATCCATCATTTTGTGGTGAAGGAGCCGTTTTACATCCGGCAGATGACCGTCCCGGTGGCGCACAAGGTGATGCGCGAGATGGGGGTGCGGTTCAATGATTTCGGGACGTTCGGGCGGGCGAACCGGTTTGTGCGCAAGGACACCACCGAGACGCAGGAGGTGCGTGCCGCTCAGGTTTGATGATGTAACCGGAAACTCAAATGCTGGTCATCAATTTGACCCAAAGGGACGATACGGTGTGACGCAAGCAGTGATTCGCATATGCGATTAAGGTCTATTAAAGTAATTAAATATTCCTTTATCGGATAACCGTTTCAGCCAATTATCGCGTCACAGCGATGTTGATCAGCGCTAACAGATTTCGAGTTTCCGGGGCCGTCTCCTTGGCAGGGTGCGGCCCCTTTTTTTATCCCGAGCCAATACAAACCCTGTGGGAGCGGGCTTGCCCGCGATAGCGTCATTAGCTCCAACATTGTGGGGACTGATCCACCGATATCGCGGGCAAGCCCGCTCCCACGGGAATTTGTTATATATTCTTTATAGGTCTTAATAAATAGCTTCTTATTCCTTAACGAATATAACTCTCCTCCCTATACTCGATCAGGAACAGACACGCAGCAGGAGAGCTCCCCCATGCGCAACGAATCAATTCGCTACCTGATTGTGCCGGGCTGGCAAGGATCGCCAGAAGATCATTGGCAAACCCATTGGCAGAACAGCCTGCCAAACAGCGCGCGGGTGGAGCAGGCCGACTGGCTGACGCCTCGTCGCGAAGACTGGGTCGCGGCACTGGCCGAGGCGATTGCCGCCGACAGCACGCCCGTGATTCTGATCGCCCATAGCTTGGGCTGCATCACGGTTGCGCATTGGGCGGCCACGGCACCGCTGAATTTTCTACGCCAGGTGCGCGGCGCCTTGCTGGTCGCGCCAGCGGACGTCGAACGGCCGGCCTGCGCACCGGCCCTGCGCAACTTCGCACCGATCCCGAGCCATTTGCTGCCCTTCCCGAGTCAGGTCGTGAGTTCCGACAACGACAGTGCCGTGAGTGCATCGCGTGCTCTGGAACTGGCACGTAACTGGGGCGCCGAGGCGGGGATTTTATCGGGGGCCGGGCACATCAACGTGAAGTCGGGTCACCAGCGTTGGGAGCAGGGTTTTGCGTACCTCTATCGTCTGCAAAACCGCATGGAACAACACGCCCTGCGTCGCGCTTGAGCCCTTTATTTTTTTAAAAAACGCCCCCGTCTGCCGGCGGTTTTGGGCGGGAGTCTGCCATGAGCTTGCATGAAACATTCGGTCAGCCGCTGCTGACCTTTCCCGATGCGGAAAAAAGCCCGCTGAGCATTCGCGCCAAGGCGTTGGTGTTCGTCGATCCGCGTTCCCGGCAGTTGCGCCAGGAGCTGGAACAACTGGCGCCACGTTCGATTTCGGTGTTGATCCGCGGTGAAACCGGCAGCGGTAAAGAACTTTTGGCGCGACACATCCATCGTGCCAGTGACCGCGGCGGGTTGTTCGTGTCAGTCAATTGCGGGGCGATCAGCCCGACCTACGCCGACGCTGAACTGTTCGGCTATGCCGCCGGCAGCTACAGCGGTTCGGCCAGCAGTCGCGCTGGCTGGTTCGGTTCGGCCAATGGCGGCACGCTCTATCTGGACGAGATCGGCGACTTGCCGTTGCCAATCCAGATCAAGCTGCTCGCAGCCCTGGAAAACCACGAAGTCACTCGCGTTGGTGCTCAGCAGCCAAGCCCGGTGGACGTACGTCTGGTGGCCGCCACCAGCATCGATCTGGCTCAGGCCGTGGCTGCCGGAAAATTCCATGAACGGCTCTATCACTACCTCAGCGAAGGCCAGCTCGAACTGCCGGCCTTGCGTGAGCGGGTGGGCGATATTTTGTCGCTGGCCGAATACTTCCTCGGCATCTACAGCCAGCGCCTTGATCTGCCGGTGCCATTGATCAGCGAAACCGCGCAGCAGCTGCTGGAGCAGCACAGTTGGCCGGGCAACACGCGGGAGTTGGAGAACGTCATCCACTTTGCGTTGTTGGTGAGTACGGGTGATGAGATTTTGCCGGAGCATTTGAATTTGCCCGAGGCATCGGTATCGCTGCTTCAGATCGAACAGCAACTCAAAAAAATCCTCGGCAACGGTTCCGCCGCCGAGAAAGAGGCCTTGAAACAACTGCTCAAAGCCACCGGGCTTCTGTAGGAGCGAAGCTTGCTCGCGAAGCAGACGACTCGGTCTGTCTGCGAGGACGCCTTCGCGGGCAAGCCTCGCTCCTACAGAGGTCAT